>JAADFS010000077.1 GCA_013152795.1 Deferribacteres bacterium | reverse complement strand
GTCAATGCCTCGAATTCCCAGTCCCTGAATTTAAACACCGGCATCCTCACGTCAGGCTTGATGGACAGGGGGTTTTTAAGCCACTTCTCAACCCAGGGCCTCTTCAGGCGGCTGGCGAGGTCTGTATGGTCAGGCCCTATCCGGCCGCCGGTGCCGTTTAACGAGTGGCAGGCAATGCACGCAAAGACCTCCCTGTATAATTTTTCCCCGTCCCTGACATCCTCGGCGTATACCTGCCGCTTGGGCTCCGGATTAAACGGGAAGGGCTCCCCTGCAACATACGACAGATACTCTATGAGCGTGACCGCATCCCTATCCGGCAGGTTGAAATCCGGCATCCTTGCCCTGAGGATGGGCGCAGGCCTTATCTTGTGCGGCCTTTTCAGGAAGTTGAACAGCCATTCAGGCCTGCTTTTTTCAGCCTCCCTGTCCAGTGCCGGGGCGATCCCGCGGCCCTCACCCCTGAGCCTGTGGCAGCCCGTGCAGTTATATCTCTCAAAGAGCGCCCTGCCCCTCATTTCAATACTTTCAGGGTCAAGCAGGGTTTTCCTGTACCGGGGGGGCACGGGCCTGTCCCTTATGCCCAGAAGGAAGGTCACAAGGGCGCGTGCCTGCCTGTCATTAAACCCATAATCCGGCATTACGGCCGCCACCTTGTCCGTGGAAAACCTTCCGGGGGCCTTAACCTTTATCTTCAGCCACGTTATCAGGTCTTTTTCAATCCCCGTTATATTGCCGAAGAAGAGTTCATCCGTCCTTTTATCCCCTATGTTGTCAAGGGGCGGGGCGATGTACTGAAAACCGAGCCCCCCGATCTCATGACAGCCCCTGCACCCGAGGTCCCGGACCAGGCTCCGGCCTTCTTCAATGTTCTTTGCCGGAGGCCCGCCTCCCTCTGACGCCCTCTGAGTTGACGGCGGGGGGCCGGAGTTGGAGCGTTTCAGGGTCATAAGATAGGCCGACAGGGCCTGGACTTCATTGTCGGTCAGCATGAGGTCCGGCATGCGGGCATAGGGATTGACCGCCCGCGGATTCTTCAGCCACCTGAGGAGCCATCCGGGCCTGAGCTTGCCGCCTGTATCCGACAAATCCGGTGCAAAGGCGCTGCCCCTGCCGTTTACGGCGTGACAGCCCGTGCATCCGAGAGAGACAAACAGCCCTTTCCCCTCTTTTATCAGGGCCTTATCCGAAAACACCCCCTTTTTCATCAATACAGGGGCAGGCCGCGGCGTGCCCCCGCCCGTCATGAGATAATCAGCAATATCTCCGGTTTCCTCATCACTGAGCCTGAATGCAGGCATTTTTGTTCCGGGCAGGACGGCCCGCGGCTCTTTCAGCCACCTTACAAGCCAGTCCCTGTTGACCTTGCTGCCGATGGACGTAAGGGGCGGCCCGATATGCTCCGGCCTCCTGTAGCCGCTGAGCTTATGGCACCCGATACAGTTGTATTCCCTGAAAAGCCTCCATCCGTAACTGAACTCAGCAGCTTCAGGCAGTTCCGAACTCATGGGAAGCCGCGGGTCCATAAAATGGCACCTGCTGCACGAGGATTCGGCAAACCCGCCGCGCAGCAGGGGCCGGCGCCAGTTCTCCTCCACTCCGTGGGCGGCCTCAACCGTCAGGGCCGGGCCCTGTCCTTCATGGCAGACAACGCACCCGAATCTCTCAACTGGATGTTTTTTAAGATAATCTCCGGGATGGGTCCTGAACGGCCGGGCCTGCCGGATGAACTCCGGCCTGTCCGCGCCTTCGTGGCATGTGATGCACCGGTCGGTTATGCCGAGCTGCCGCAGCCACAACTGCCGGATCTTCACATCCCCGGACAGGACGGCGGGATTCCCGGTGAGCCTGTACTCAATCTCCCTGAACTCCCTGCCGTAGTGCATCCAGGGCCTGTCATACTCGGCATACAGTGCCCAGATGGTCACCCCGAGCAGGACCGGGCATAATACAGCGATGGATACCAGGTGGCGGGGCCTTAATTTCATATGTTAAACCAGGGGGTTACCAGCACGTACCTGATATTGAAGGCCAGTCTCAGAAATATCTTTATGGGCACAAAGTACATCAGGAGTATCGAGAGCATTACAATCGTGTACCTGGCCGGGCCGCACTTCCTGTAAAATTCACGGCTTACAAGGCCGGGAATTATCATGCCGAGGCCGAAATAGAGCGCCAGACCCGTAAGCCCGGTCACCGGGTCGAGGCTCCAGAGGTTGTCTTCGACTTTTTTAACCACGGTCCATGATTCCCACGGCCAGTACAATTGCCAGTCAGGCCCCCTGAGAAAATATCCTATGAGGATCAGCACCAGCCACATGAGGAAGCCTATGTTGAAATTTATGAGGGCGAATTTCCTGAGGGAGAACGTGTACCTGCCGCTTCCCCTGGGGTTGATGTCCACATACGGGATCATGATGAGGCAGATTATAATGATGGACGGGATCATGACCCCTGCTATCCACGGGTCAAAGTAGACCAGCAGCTCCTGCAGGCCCACAAAATACCAGGGGGCCTTTGACGGGTTTTCGGATATCCCGGGATTGGCCACCTCAAGCAGCGGGGCATTGACGAGCAGCGCCCACACAATCAGGATTATCGTCAGCGCAACCGCGGTCAGAAACTCCATTACCACGAGGTCGGGCCACACGAACATGTCCTTTTTCTCGCGTTTCTCCATCCTGAAATCCCTCTTTTTCCCCCTTTGGATATTGAATTTCAAATCCGGAAATTCATAACGGTCTTGATATTCCCCCATCTTTCCTTATCCTCCAGAAATGGACGCCCACCAGCACGGCAGCCGTTAGTGGCAGCACAATGACATGCAGCACGTAGAATCTCAGAAGCGCGTTTGCGCCTATCTCGGTTCCTCCCAGGAGCATGAACCGGATGTCATTGTACTTGTCAACCAGTGCGAACGGGCCTTCGTGCCCTATAAACGGCGTTGCCCTTATCATGTTGGCGCCGACGGTTATCGCCCAGTATGCAAGCTGGTCCCACGGCAGGAGATAGCCGGTAAAACTCAGCAAAAAGGTTATAACCAGGAGGTTGACCCCCACAACCCAGTTGAACTCTCTCGGGGGTTTATACGAGCCGGTAAGGAATACGCGCAGCATATGGAGCATGATGGTGGCTATCATCAAGTGGGCCGCCCACCTGTGGATATTTCTCAGGATAATCCCGAACGGCACGTCAAACCTGAGGTATTTCATGTCCTGATAGGCGTATTCAATGACCGGCCGGTAATAAAACATAAGGAGAATACCCGTGATCACCTCCACGATAAACAGGAAAAATGTTATCCCCCCCATGCACCACGTAAAGCGGATTTTCCCCGCGTGCGACGGTATGCGGGCGGGATGGATATGCAGGAATATGTTGGACCGTATCTGAAGTATCCTGTTTTTCCTGGTGTCCGTGTAATCATGGCGGAATATGGACCTCCACACCTGCGAACGCCTTATCCTTTTCCAGAGACTCTTTTTCCTGCTCAATCCGATTTACACCTCCAGGTACAGGTACGCCCCCTGTTTATCAAAATCCCTGAATCTGTATATCCTGCTTTTATCAACAGTGATCCTGCCGTCACTTGCAAGGAATATCCTGAACCGGTCAAGCGGCCTCGGCGCAGGCCCCGCAAAGTTCACGCCGTTGCTGTAAAACCGGCTGCCGTGGCAGGGGCACTTGAATATCCTCTCATCCGCGAACCAGTTCGGGGTGCAGCCCAGGTGGGTGCACTTTGCGTATATGGCATACAGCCGGTTCCCCTCCCTCACTATCCAGACCGAGTGATCCTTTTTCCACTGCTCGTACACCCGGAGGGTCCCCTGCCGCATGTCCGGTACAGCGGGCAGAAAGTCTTTGGGGAACCCGATCTTAAAGGTCGGGGGCTGTTCAAAGAGCACCCGCGGGAATAAGAACCTGACCGTGCCCGCGATAAATATCCCGATGGTGACGAAAAAAGAGCCCCACCCCGTAATCTTCAGGAACATGCGCCTATTTATCCTTTGTTTATCAGCACTTACGTCCATGAGACCCTTCTCCGGCCACCCCCTCCCTGACCCTCCCCCCTCAAGGGGGAGGGGACAGAGGTATGCTGCCTCGCCACAGAGGAACCCTCTGTCAGGTTCCCCCTCCCCTGGCGGGAGGGGGTCAGGGGGAGGGGGCGATAGAAACCTATTGCCCTTTGCCTACACCTTTGTAATATTAACCGGAACAATCCTGTCCCATTCAGCCAGCTTGGGGTCAGCCTTTTCACTGGTCACCATGTTCGGTGTGGACTCACCCTTGGGGTAAAGGGAGATTACGTCCACCACACCGGGGGCGCATACATCCTCCACCCTGGCGACCCCTGTGAAGCTGCCGTTCCTGGAGCTTACAACCACGCGGTCGCCGCTCTTGATGCCCAGGGCCTTTGCATCCCGCGGATTAATGCTGACCGGCTGTTCCGGTATCCGTTCATAGAGGTTCGGGGTCAGCGGTATGTTCCTGCCGTTGCTGTAGAAGTTGTATCCGGTATTCCAGTTTTCATTTGCGCGGTGCATGACCATCCAGAGCGGATACCTGCTGCTGAGCTTCTCCCTCAGGGGATGATTGTACGGATCCAGCTTTGCCAGGACCTTGACGGGGGCGAGGTGCGCCTTTCCGTCCCTGGTGGCAAAGCGTTTCCCCATCACCGCCTCTGTCTCCGGGGAGTAGAGGCGGGATATGCTCCTGCGGTTGACCCTGGGGAACTGCACGCCTGAGGTGCCCGCCTTTTCAAGGTCGCTCCACGTGATCTCCGAGATGTCGCTGGTAAATGAACCCTTTGTCCTTGCCCTGACCTCATCGTAAATATCCTTTTCATGCTTCCAGTCAAAGCCTGACAGGCCCATTTTCCGGGCCAGCTTCGCCACGATCCACCAGTCGGGCTTTGCCTCCCCCGGCGGCTCCATAAAGCCCTGCTGCAGGTGGATCCTCCTGTCCTCACTTGCCTGTATGGTGCCCCATTCACCCCAGGTTGCAGCAGGGAAGACCACATCCGCGCGCTGTGTGGTCTCGGTCGGGTATATCTCGTTTACAACAAGGAAGAGTTTGTCGTATTTCGGGCGGTATTTCCTCTGGTTGGGGAACTGCACGTAGAGATTGGTGATAAACGCCCAGAGTGCCTTGACTTCCCCCTTGTCTATCTTTTCGCACACGCTCCTCATGGAGCTTGCCTTATTGGGCACCGAGGGGTCGGCCCACGTTCCGCGCGGGTGTCCGCCTGCCCTGGATGTGCAGGCCCCGGGCTTGCCGGCATTGCCGAGGATAATCCCCATGGCGCTGTAGGCCACCTCGTTTTCATACCCGACCACCTGGTGCATGATCCCCTTCTCAAACAGGACCATTGTCTGCCCCTTGTACCTTGCCAGCATCTCTGCCGCGGCCCGTATCTTGCCGGCGGGGATCCCCGTGATTTTGGCTGCGTTTTCAGGGGCGAACCTCCTGTTCAGCACAGTCTTTCTCAGGGTGCTGAAACCGGTTGTGTATCTCTTGACAAAGTACTTGTCGTACATGTCGTTTTTAACGATCTCATGCATGAGCGAGGCCCCGAGGATTGCATCCGTGCCCGGTCTGATCTGCAGGAAGAGCCCGCCGCTGCGCTCGGCATCCTCGGCCATCTGGACCCTCCTCGGATCCACGAAGATGAGCTTCATGTCCCCGTTGTTCAGGCCGCCTGAAGTCAGGGCGCGGTAGTACCATGAGGAGCCCGTGTCCTTCAGGTTCTTGCCTGCAAGGAACAGGAGCTTTGTGGTGTCAAAGTCCTCCACTGTAAACGAGCGCGTGCCGGAGCCCACGATATCCGCAAGGCCCGCGCTCTCGTCACCCCAGAACAGGTAGCCGTTGCCCGCGAGTGTGCTGGATTTAATCCCCTTAAAGAGCCATGTAAGGATGGCGTTGCTGTTCTGGAGATAGCCCCAGTCCCCGTAAACCACGCCTACCGCGTCAGGTCCGTACCTGTCGATGACCCTCTGGAAGTTATCCGCGCAGAAGGCTATGGCCTCATCCCAGGACACCTCCACCAGGGGGCTTCCCTTGCCGTTTCTGCGGATCATGGGTTTTTTGAGGCGTATCCTCGTGGGGAGTTTTTCGGAATACAGGCTCTGCGCATTGAATGCCCCCCTGACAGAGTAGTTTGACTTGCTGGCAATGTCGTTCTGGTCCGGCACCACCATGATGTTTACGGCCCTGCCCTTTTTTACGGCCTCAATGGTGAATACAGTGTTCGGCCAGTCCCCCCTCATCTTCTCAACAGGATAGAATCTCTCCCTTTCGGGTTTGCGGCCCGTGCCCTTGGGCCATATATATACCTTGTAGCCGCACATTACATGACAGTAACGGCAGGCCGTCTCATAAGTCTCCGCGTTTTTCGGGGGCAGTTCGACAAACTCCGTGGCCCTGGCCTCAGGAAACCTATCGGCTGCAAAGGCAGGTACGCCGTTGCTCAGCACGCACACCCCGGCCGCTCCTGCCGCTGAAATCTTCAGTAAGTCCCTGCGTGAAAGTTTCTTGTTATGAGTCATCCTATCTTACCTCCTCTCCGTCCAGCAGATTGTTCCTCAGGCCGTATATCAGTCCGGCAACACCCACGGCATAGATATCCCCTGTTGAGCCGTCCACCTCCAGGCTCACCATGGGAAGGTTCGTGGGCGCGGGGCCTTCCACCACGCGTCCGCTCCTCTTGGGGTCATATACGCTCTGGTGGCACTCGCAGATCATCATGCCCTTTTCCCAGTCCATCTCAACGCCGCACCCAAGGTGGCTGCAGAACATGCTGTAGGCCACTATGCTCCTGTTCGGCCCTACTCCGCTCTCCACACTGCACCCGAGGTGGATATTCTTCCTCCCCACCAGCGGATAGTCGAATTTCACCGGCCTCCCTGTCCGCAGGTCCCTCATGTTGGCAACCTTCACCTGCGGATAAACCCTGTACTTTGATGAAGCAGCGGCTTTGCCGGCCAGCCCGCCTATGAGCAGGGCGGCGGCACCCGCACAGCCTGCTGTCTTAAGGAGTTTACGGCGACTCACACACCCTTCACCGGAAGATTGTTTCTCTTTAATGTCATTCATAAGTGCTCAGCCTCCTTTTTAGATTATTGACCTTACAGTGGTAAAACATACCGGGAAAGCTTTATCTGCAATACCTTCAGTCACCCCATCGCCTTATAGCCGTTGAACCCGCAACCCGCAACTCGCAACCCGGAACTCTCCCGCCCGCATTTCCGGACCGGCTTTGCATTTACCCCCCCTTTCTATAAGCAATCCGTACAGTTGTAACCGATTATCCTCCCCCTTAGCCGGGGGGAGTTATACAATCGGCTAAATCCTGCAACAAAGACATATCTATTGCCGGCATCCCATAGCCTTATACCCCTGCACCCTGTCCCCTGAACCCTGCACCCTTACTTACAATCCCCTGCACCCGCAGAGCTTTCTGAGGTATAAGACAAGGGAGTCAATCTCCGCCTTGCTGAAATTCCGCCCCCACGGAGGCATGAGGGTTGATTTACCCACAGACCTGCCTCCGCCGTAAATCACGTCATACAGGTCCCTGTCCGTTCTCGTGCTCATCATCTCCGCGTCAGTGTGGTTTGCGGGCCGGGGGTCGAGGTTTTTTGCATTAAAGCCCCTGCCGTCTCCCCTTGTTCCATGGCACGGCGAACAGTAGCGCCTGTAGAGTTTTTCACCTCCGGCGGGAGAAGGTTTTTCCTTTGCCGCGGCATACAGCGGCCACCCGACAGTAAAAACAAGGGCCACAAAAAAGATAACAGAGTTCTTCAAGTAAGCTTCCTACGTGTTGTAATTTTTGCAGCTTAAGAATAAGGCGCAAAGATTTCCGTAAAAAAGATATATCTGTAGCGGAAAAGGGAGTTGCAATATCCGTGCCGCGAAAAAGGCGGGAAAACCCTTTAAAAAAGTGGAGTTTCAGGAGAGGGACACCGAAAAACGGTCAACATTTGAACACAGTGCTCATTAATTTAGCAAGTTCCGGTAAGGGGCAGGGGGCTGAGCTTAACATCCGGGAAGGCATCCCGGTGTCTGATCGATACGCTTTCATGCCGTACTGTCAAGTCCTGAACACGTTCTTTTCATTCTGGCTCTTGGCTCCTGACTCCTGAATTCTTTTATTAACAGGTGAACCATTTATCCTCAGGAATATTGATCATGAAGAAATCCCCCATTTTCGGATATCATTACAAAATGTATGATAGCCGATTAAATAGTCTATAAGATCAAAAAATTCTTGTGAATTCCTGGATTTTTCGGGTATATTATCGTAAATATCCGAAAATCGTATAATTACTGGTTAGGTATAATGAGG
>JAADFS010000076.1 GCA_013152795.1 Deferribacteres bacterium | reverse complement strand
GTGGATGCCGGAAAAGCTCTATCTGCGATACCTTCAGGGGTAACAGCCCAGCCCCCTACCCCCCGCCAGGGGAGGGGGGACTTGTTTCACTCTGCACCCTGACAACTGCACCCTGCACCCTTAACTTTGAACTCCGAACCTGCAACCCGCAACTCGCAACCCGCAACTTCTCCTGCCCTTTATGCAACATCAAGTTTAAGGGGAGACACGGAATCTTTATATACAAACGGCTAAAAGAGCGGCGACGTGGCGAGGGCGGGAGGGTCAGGATGAGATATGCTCTTTGATCTTCTTCACTGCCTCTGAAGGCGCTGTCTTCAGCGTCTCTTTGGTCTTCTTTGACTTCAGCTCGACAAACCCCTCTTTCAGCGTCCTCTTGCCTATGATTACCTGCAGGGGGATTCCTATTAAATCCGCGTCCTTGAACTTTACTCCGGGCCTCTCGCTCCTGTCGTCCAGGAGCACCTCTATGCCTTCAGCCTGCAAGTCCCTGTATATGGCCTCGGCGGTATCTGAAATCTCTTTCTCTTCAACTGCAAGGGGGATGATCTCGACGTCAAACGGGGCTATGCTCTGCGGCCAGATGATTCCGTCCCTGTCATGGTTCTGCTCTATTGCCGCTGCGGCAATGCGGGCAGGCCCGATGCCGTAGCTTCCCATTATCACCGGCTTCTCATGGCCGCTCTCATCCAGGTACACGGCCTTAAGCGGCGCGGAATACTTTGTGCCGAGCTTGAAGATATTGCCGATCTCTATGGCCCTTTCTTCGGATATTGCGGCACCGCACTTCGGGCAGCCATCCCCTGCCCTTGCGACGTGTATGTCATGCCATTCAGCCTCAAAGTGGACCCCGGGCCTTATGCCCCTGGTATGGAATCCGGCCCTGTTTGCGCCTGTAATATATATGCCCTCCCTGAGGGAGATGTCCGCGATCTTTCTCAGATTATTGCCGTGCGGGCCGATAAAGCCGGCCTCCACCCCGAGGATGTCCCTTACTTCATCCTTCTGTGCAGGCCGGAAATCACCGGCGATTCTACGGAGCTTCTTTTCATGAAGCTCCTGGTCACCCCTTACAAGCGCAAGGAAGGGGCCGTCAGCGCCGATCAGCAGGAGGCTCTTTATGAAACACGAGGGGTCGGCCTTTAAATATCCTGAGACCTCTGCAACCGTGCGTTTCTCAGGGGTCGCAACATCCTCGGGTTCCGAGGGCCATGCGCCGCCAGCCGCCTTCTGCGGCACAGGGACTGAAGGCGCAAGCTCTGTGTTCGCCGCATATCCGCACCCGCCGCACAGGACTATGGTGTCCTCACCCGCAGGGCTCGGGGCCATGAATTCATGCGCTGTTGCGCCGCCCATCATTCCGGGGTCGCTCTCCACCTGGTAAAACCTGAGCCCGCATCTTCTGAAAATCCTGTGGTACGCCTCCGCGTGTTTCCGGTAATTGGCCTCAAGGCCGGCCTCGTCCCTGTCAAAGCTGTAGCTGTCCTTCATTATGAATTCCCGCGTCCGCAATACCCCGCTCTTGGGCCTGGCCTCGTCCCTGAATTTCGTCTGTATCTGGTACCATACCTGAGGCAGGTCCCTGTAGGAGCGTATCTCCATTGACGCAAGCCATGTGATTATCTCTTCATGGGTCATCCCCAGGCACATGTCCCTGCCGCCCCTGTCTTTGAGCCTGAACATCTCATCCCCTATCTCGGACCACCTGCCCGTTTTCCGCCAGATGTCCGCAGGATGAAGGGCGGGCATTGATATCTCCTGCGCGCCGATGGCATCCATTTCCTCTTTTATGATCCTGTTTATCTTTTCAATAACCCTCCAGCCGAGTGGAAGATAGATGTAAAGCCCTGCTCCGAGCTGCCTGATATAACCGGCGCGGAGCATCAGGATGTGGCTGATTGCCTCGGCCTCCGCCGGGGTCTCCCGTAATGTAGGTATGAAAATATTCGTAAACCGCATCTTTGTACCTAAACCGTTTTCACGTCTTTGGTGTCGTTGAGATTGTTTTTCCTCATGAATGTCGGAATATCAAGATAGCTCTTCTCATCATTGACATTCATATTACCGTTTCCCCTGTCTTCGTGTGTCTCCTTTGAAAGTATCCTGCTTGAGCTCTTCAGTGTGTTCACTTCCCTTGACGGCCTCCATTTATCATATGACGGCATCACGGCCCTGGGCTTTTCTTCAAAGCGGGTCGCTATGACCGTGACCACTATCCTGTCGTCAAGGTCGGGGTCCACCACAGAACCGAAGATTATCTCGGCGTCATCATGGACCGCATCCCGTATGAGACTGGCTGCATCGTGCACGTCGTGAAAAGACAGGGACGAGCCTCCGGTGATGTTTATCAGTACGCCCCTGGCGCCGTCAATGGAGGTCTCCTCCAGCAGGGGGCTCTTGATGGCCATCTTGGCTGCGTTTACGGCCCGGTTCTCGCCCTCGGCGCTACCTATGCCCATAAGCGCCCTTCCGCTGTCCGACAGTATGGTCCTTATGTCCGCAAAGTCCTGGTTTATCAGGCCGGGGACGAGTATCAAATCAGAGATGCCTTTGACGGCCTGCCTCAGGACATCGTTTGCAAGATTCAGGGCCTGGAGCCAGGGTGTGTCCTTTTCGGTAATCTCCAGCAGCCTGTTGTTATGGATTATAATTATAGCATCTACGTGCTTTTTAAGCTCTTTTATCCCCTGCTCCGCGTTTCTGGCGCGTTTATTGCCCTCGAAAAGAAACGGCTTGGTGACTACAGCCGCTGTGAGTATGCCCTGCTCCCTGGCGGCCTCTGCCACCACAGGAGAGGCTCCGGTGCCTGTGCCGCCGCCCATGCCAGATGTTATGAAGACCATGTCAGCGCCCTGCAGCGCCTCTTCTATAAGGTCCCTGTCGTCAAGCGCAGCCTGCCTGCCTATCGCGGGGTCAGCCCCTGCACCGAGGCCTTTTGTGAGGGAATTGCCGATCTGCAGGCGCCTGTGGGCAAGGGAGGATTCAAGCGCCTGGGCATCGGTATTGACGGCTATGAATTCCACACCCTGCAGGCTTGATGCAATCATGCAGTTTACGGCATTGCTGCCGCCGCCGCCCACGCCCACGATCTTGATCTTCGCAGCCTTGTTCTCTATCTCTTCCATTTCAAAAATCTTCATAAGAGACCTCCTTTTTATTTATTCACCATTAATATTTCATCCTGTTAATAGCCTTACAATTGCTTCAACTTAATTGCCAATCCTCGAAAAGGGTGCAGGGGACAGGGGGCAGGGGGCAGAAAAAAACAGCTCCGGTTTTCTCAGATGTTTTGTTTTAATCTGATTAAACCGACCAGCATGGCCGACAGTTCCCTGGTTTCTTTAATCCACTGCTTCCCGGTTTCAGGATTTATGTAACCTATGTCCATTCCAATATAAATCTGTGTACGCAGCTCTCCACAAGAGCCTTTGGCATAATGTAAAAACTTGGCACATTCCTTGTCTGAGCCTCTTTCTATACCCTCCGCTATATTGCTCGGTATCGACAAACCCGAGCGGGTAATTTGATCCTTGAATCCAAAATCATTAACTTGCGACAGTTCCCTGTAAATACAGGCGCTCAACCGCGCCGCCCTTTTCCAAACATCCAGATCTTCAAATTTCATTCTGCCCCCTGCACCCTGCACCCTGCTTATTAAAATTTAAACACATCCCCGACCCATTCCCTCATTCTCGCCCTGAGCGAGGTGAATGAGCGGCTGCTGTGCGGCCTGTATTCCATCCTGTATTCCTCGGCCCCGATGAGTGCAAGGCCGGCGCCTGTGGCGTATGCAGGGCTGTGTATCTCCTCGGTGACACTTTCAATGCCCACGGGGCTGCCGATCCTTACGGGAAGCTCGAGTATGTTTTCGGCCATGACGTCCATGCCTTCCATGAGCACCGCGCCGCCTGTGAGGACCACGCCGGAGTTCATGTCACTGTGAAACCCCTGGATCTCTTCCCTGATCAGGGTAAACAGCTCCTCCGCGCGCGGCTGCAGTATCTCCACAAGGTACCGCCTCGGCATGCTCCTGCCCGGCTTGCCGCTGTCCGACCCCGTCTCTATGTGCTCCCCCTCTCCGGCCATGGATATCATTGTGCAGCCGTATTTCTTTTTCACATCCTCGGCCTCACGGGCCGGCATCCTCAGGCCGATTGCGATATCGTTCGTAAAGTTGCCGCCCCCGACTGCAAGAACAGAGCTGTGGCAGATGCCGCCTTCGCGGAAGAGGGCTATATCCGTGGTGCCGCCGCCTATATCGACAACGGCAACGCCCAGCTCCTTTTCATCCTCTGTGAGCACGGCCTCAGCGGATGCGAGGGGCTGGAATATAACCTCCATCACCTCAAGCCCGGCCCTGCGGCAGCTCCTGATCAGGTTCTGCACCGAGGTTGCGGCGCCGGTAATTATGCGGACATCCGTCTCAAGCCTTACCCCCTGCATGCCGCGGGGGTCGGTGATCCCGTCCTGGCCGTTGACGGTGAATCCCACGGGGATGACATGGAGCATCTCCCTGTCAAAGGGAATCGCCACTGCCTTTGCCGCATCTATGACACTGTCGACCTCTTTCTGGCCTATCTCTTTCTCCCTGACGGCTATGACCCCGCTGCTTGAGAAGCACTCTATGTGCCCGCCGGTAATCCCTATGTGGACGGCCTTTATCTCGACACCGGCCATTGATTCGGCCTGCCGCACCGCCTCCCTGATCGAGTCCGCCATGTTCTCGATATTGGTGATGATACCCTTTCTGATCCCCTTTGAAGGGGCGGTCCCCACGCCTATTACATTCACGGGGCCGCTGTCCGGCTCAATGGAGAACTCGCCGACAACAGCACATATCTTCGTGGTGCCCACATCAAGGCCCACGACTATCCTCTCGTCTTTCACGCCTACTTCCCTTATAAATCCGAAATTCATCATTGTCAGGAGGCCTTTCTCCTGAGCTTTTTCACGGGTTTTACAATAACGGAATCCTTGAACCTCAGGTCTATGTACTTCAGGGGCAGGCCCCTTTTTCTCACCTCGGGCTCGATCTCTATCCACCTCGCGAGCTTTTCCCTGTACCTGCCGTAGCCGACCTTCATGAACTCGCCGTCGATATTGACGGTAAGGCCGTAGGACTCAAGCCCTATCTCAACCGGGTCGCTGCCCGTGGACAGGTTGCTCCTGGATATGGCATCCGCCAGCTTCAACGCCTCGGACACTGCCTTTTTGTTCTTCGGGTTTATATCCTTGATGACCGGCAGGAACAGCGTGCTTTCGCCCCTGATCCTCTCCAGTATCCTGCCCTCACCGTCTATGAGGTACAGCCTCTTTTTAATCCTGAGCAGGGCCTTGGGCACGGCCTCCTCTATCTTTATCATCAGTGTGTCCGGGAAACGCTTCTTCAGCGAGACCTCCCTGATCCATGCGCTCTGCCTGAGCCTCCTGTCAATATCCTCAAGATTTACGGACAGCAGGGAGTCTCCTTTTTTTACATTTATTCTGCCCACAATGTCTTCCCTGCCGAGTTGATAGTTCCCGTAGACGACTATCTCCCTGACGCGGAACTGCTGCGCCAGGAACTTCACTCCCATGACCGCGGCCGAGACAAGGATGACGATCAGAAAGAAAATAATGCCCCTCCTTAAAAAAATCGCCAGCCTTTCACCGCGGCGGTATGCCGCCCTGCGTTTCTTATTCCCTGATCGCAAGCCGTATAATCTCCTCTATAAGATCTTTAAAGCCCAGCCCCGCGGCCCCGGCAATCTTGGGAAGCAGGCTCGTGGCGGTCATGCCGGGCAGTGTATTAACCTCGAGTATGTACGGTGTATTGTCCTCATCAACGATAAAGTCAACCCTCGTTGCGCCCGAGCACCCAAGGGCTGTATGTGCCCTGAGGGCCGTGTCCATGACCTTCCCGTAAGCCGCACCGTCAATCTCCGGGGGCATGATATACTCGGTAAGACCCGAGGAATACTTTGCCTCGTAGTTGTAAAATTCCGTCTGAGGCCTCACCTCAATCCCGCCGAGGGCGCGGTCGCCGAGGATGCCGATGTGTATCTCCCTGCCTTTTATAAACTTCTCTATGATCACCCTCCGGCCGTATGAAAACGTCTTCTCCAGGCAGGACTGCAGTGCGTCCCTTTCCCTAACAATGCTGACCCCGATGCTGGAGCCCTCTGCCGCAGGCTTCACGACCCACGGCGGCTCAAACGGCGGCTCCGGAAAGTCGGCTTTCCTGCGCCTGCCCCTGCTACCGGGCTGCCTGACCACAATAAAAGGTGCGGAAGTCAGGCCGTGGTAGGCGAATATCTTTTTCGAGACCTCCTTGTCCATGGCAATGGCCGAGGCCAGCAGGCCCGAGCCTGTATACGGAATCCCCAGCACATCAAGCAGTCCCTGGATAGCGCCGTTTTCCCCCGTGCCTCCGTGCAGCGCAAGAAAGGCAAGCCTGACCTTTTCCTTTTTCAGCACGCCGGCTATGTCCCTGCCGACATCTATCGGCACGCAGTTATAGCCGAGTTCCTGCAGGTTCTGGTATACAGCAAGGCCGCTCCGCATCGAGACATCCCTCTCGGATGAGAGTCCTCCCATCAGTATCCCTATCCGCTTCTTTGTAACAAGCGCCTTAGTCATAATATTCACATCCTGCCCGGAAGCTGTTTAAGTCTCCCCCTCCCCCTGCGGGAGGGGGGACTTGTTTCACTCTGCACCCTGTGCAATAATAATCCCATCGCCTTATAGCCGTTGAACCCGCAACCTGCAACCTGCAACCCGCAACAGTCTGCACAAGCCACTGTCCTTTTCAATCACTGGCTCCTACTATCTTTATCTCCGGCTCGAGCTCGATGCCGCTGTGTTCCCTGACCCTTGCCCTTACGGTCTGCATGAGCTCCATGAAATCCCGGCACGTGGCATTTCCCGTGTTGATAAAGAAATTCGCATGTACCCGGCTCACCTCCGCGCCGCCTGCTCTCATGCCCTTGCATCCCGCGGCGTCTATCA
>JAADFS010000075.1:5782-12810 GCA_013152795.1 Deferribacteres bacterium | reverse complement strand
CAATATATCATTTCTGTGAAAGAATTATGAATTAAAACGGATCAATATCATTTTCCCATTTGTCCCCGACCTCCGGGAACTTCTCCAGCTTCTCCTTCAGGACCCTCTTTATCTCCAGGTAACCCTCTTTCGTTGCGGCCTCAAGCATTATAACCAGTACCGGTAGATTCGAGGATGCCCGGATCAGCCCCCATCCGTCGGCGATATTGACCCTCGCGCCGTTTATGTCTATGACATTCTCCTCACCGAATTCATCCTTGAACTCCTTGACAAGGCTCTCAACCACTGCGTATTTCCTCTCATCAGGGCACTCGACCTGGATGTTGGGTGAACTCAGGTACTGCGGTGTTGTTTTCATTATCCCGGAGAAGGGTTTATCCTGGTGTGAGAGGTATTCCGCAAGCTTCAGCCCTGCAAATAATCCGTCGTCGAAACCGTAATAATCGTCAACGATAAAGATATGCCCGCTGTGCTCACCCCCGAGCCCGGCCTTTTCTTCGTGTATCCTGCGCTTGATATAGGAATGGCCTGTCTTGCACATTACAGGGACCCCACCCCTTGCCTCTATGTCCTCGATTAACGCCCTTGTGCATTTGACGTCAAACACTATCTTGGCCCCCGGCTTTTCCTGGAGTATCTGCCGTGCAAGCAGTATCAGGACCCTGTCCGAAGACACGACCGCCCCTTTTTCATCCACCACACCGAGCCTGTCGCCGTCTCCGTCGAAGGACAGTCCTATGTCCGCCCCGCTCTCCACGGTCTTTCTGCTCAGTATCTCAAGCGAACGGATATCCGAGGGATTCGGGAAGTGGTTCGGGAAAGAGGGGTCGAGTTCACAGAAGATTTCAACTACATCGAATCCCGCCGACCTGAAGAGCGCAGGCGCATAAATGCCTGCGGTGCCGTTGCCGGCGTCTATTGCGAGGCGGAGCCGCCTGCCGGGTTTGACGCGCCATGCAAGGGCCGAGATGTAGGCCTCCTTTATGCCGTCGAAGTTGAAGGCCCTGCCGTGTCCGGTGTGGAAATCGTTGTTTATGATTATGTCGCGGATTTTCCTGACATCGCCGCTAAGGAGAGTGGATGAAAAGTCATCGGCCATCTTCAGCCCGCTCCAGCCGTCGGGGTTATGACTGCCGGTTATCATTATCCCTGATGGAATCCCGAGCATGTACTGCGCAAAATAGAATACCGGCGTTGTCACCATTCCTATGTCCACAGTCGAACACCCCGTGGAATTCAGCCCCCTGACCGCCGCATCCCTGAAGTCCGGCGAACATTTCCTGCTGTCATATCCCACGATCGCCGTTGTACGGCCTTTTTCCCTCCTGATGAGTGAACCGAACGCCCTTGCTATTGTTTCCACGGAATGGATATTCAGTTCATCGTCACTCACACGTCCCCTTATGTCATATTCGCGGAATACGGTATCTCTGATCTTCACCATCTGCTACCCCTCACCTTCCTCTGAACCCTGAACTTTGAACTCTGAACTTTGTTCCCCGGCAGCCTCCCTTGCCGCGTTTGTGCAGCATTAAGGTCAAGTTGCCGGACATAACATTCTAAAGCACGCCGGTATAATATATCAACAATAATCCCGGCCCTCGGGCACGCCCTAATTCCGGCTTCATCCGGATCGGTGGGTGACCGGCGTTTACAAATACCGCCTGTTATTGTTATCATTAATGTCCGGTTGCGGTTTTTTTGCCGTCAAGCACATCCCTTGCCGCTGTCACAGTATTCTGAAACGGTATGCATGGAGGCTCTTTTACGCGGCACGGTACGGGATTCCGGGTTGAATACGGTGAGATAGGATATGTGCAGACTTGTCGCCATAACATCGGACGAGTACTTTTCGCCTGTAGAGAATATACTCGCCCTTGAGACAATGAAGGAAGGCCACGACGGCTCCGGGATGGGTCTGATCCTCAAGGGCCTGGGCGGGGAATTCGAGGAACTGAAGGACTATCCCATTCTGTCGGGAATCTGCTCCAAGGAGGGTATAAACAAGCTCGACAGTTACATGGACAAGATAGGCTTCAGGCTGAAGTATGCCTGGACGCCGAAAACCAGGCACGTCAAAGGCATTGAGGCCCGCGATTACTATTTTGCCAGGGTGTATGATTATCCTGATGTGTACAGGGACAGATCACAGGAAGACAAGGAAGCCCTACTGCTGAAGACAAGGATAACACTGAGAAAGCTCGGCCAGGACGATGAGTCCATCATCGTATTTTCCTTTTACCCGGATATTATTACACTGAAGGAGGTCGGTGACCCGCTTCAGCTCGGTACATTCTTCGGCCTCGACAAGTCGCCGCTCAGGGCGAAGATAATCTTTGCACAGGGAAGGCAGAACACCAACTACGCCATAAACCTCTATGCGTGCCACCCGTTCTTTATCCAGGGGTACGGCACGATGACGAACGGCGAGAACACGGCCTTTATCCCGATAAGGGAATTCCTCTCAAGCAGGGGATTCCCGGGCTATATAGGCTACAACAGCGACAGCGAGGTCTTCTGTCATATCCTGCACTATATCTGCAGGCGGCTCGGGTATCCGCTCTTTTATTACAAGGATGTTATAACACCGCTGAACGATGCGGAGATCAACATGAGACCGGACAGCGAGGCCGTGAGGTTCCTGAAAATGTCCCTGAGGCCCCTTTGCATAGACGGCCCCAATTGCGTGATAGGCTTTACGCCTGACGGAACATGCTTTATGGTGCAGGACGCCAAGAAGCTGAGGCCGGGAGTTGTCGGCGGCGTTGCAGGAAAATACGGGCTCATGTCCGAAGAGTGCGGGCTTGACAGCGCTATCCCGGAGAGGGATAAATCAAAGGACATATTCCCCATGAAATACGACATGGTAATCGTCAGGCCGGGTGCCGGGGAGGTGGAGGTATGGAACCAGCTACACGGTTAGACAACAATCACGAATTGTCCCTTCACGACTTTCCGTATATCATCAGGTGGAGGGACGACAGGTGCAAGCGCTGCGGCAGGTGCACCGCGGTGTGCCCCATGTTTGCAATAGAGCCTGCCGTCATGGTCCAGCGCGTGCTGCGCTCCGAAGGCTCCCTGCCGGAACCAAAGGCGGTCAGGCGCGTGGTCACAATCATAAAACAGTCGACCGATATCGGGAAGTACTGCACCGGCTGCGCAACGTGCAGCCTCGTCTGCCCGAATGACGCCATAGAACCCGAGTACAATCCGAGGCACAAGTTCATCTTCCACAAGAATAAAGGCGGCCATCCCTACAGGAGAGGCGGCAGGAGAAACAGCCCCGGCCTGTCCACCCTTGACAGGTTGAGATTCACCAGGATATCGATGCTTACCGACCCTGCCCTTGATGCGGGCAGGCACGAATTCAGGATCAGGACATATCTCGGCAGGATACTCCCTGCGGAAGAGCTGCCTGTGAAGGTCGTGGGCGGAAGGCTCGAGGTCGACAGGAAATCCGGCAAGTTCATCCCGCCGGTGCGGGAGATATATCCGGTCATGATAGGCAGCATGTCCATAGGGGCCCTGTCCCCCAACATGTGGGAGGGGCTTGCAATGGGTGTCACCTATCTCAACGAGGTTGAGGGCATGCCTGTGGTGATGTGCTCCGGTGAAGGCGGGATGCCCAGGCGCCTCCTGAAATCCCGTTTTATAAAATACTTCATCCCCCAGATCGCCTCCGGATATTTCGGGTGGGATGAGATCGTCAGGGCGATTCCTGACATGATAGAAGACCCCTGCGCAATAGAAATCAAGTACGGCCAGGGAGCAAAGCCCGGCGACGGCGGACTCCTTATGGCGCACAAGGTCCTGAAACTCATTGCCGAGATAAGGGGTGTGCCCATGGGAGTGGACCTGCCATCGCCCCCCACGCACCAGACCAAGTACTCGATCGAGGAAGCCGTAGCCAAGATGATACAGTCAATGTACATGGCATGGGGATTCAGGGTGCCCGTGTATCCGAAGATATCGGGCAGCAGGACCGCAAAGGCGGTGCTCAACAACCTTGTCAGGAACCCGTATGCAGCGGCCCTTTCGATTGACGGTGACGACGGCGGGACAGGCGCGGCATATAATGTATCGATGGACAGCATGGGACATCCGATTGCCTCCAACCTGAGGGAATGTTATCTCGACCTTGTGGCCCAGGGCAAGCAGAACGAGCTGCCGCTTATAGCGGCGGGCGGCGCAGGCAAAAGGGGAAACCTTGCCGCAAACGCGGCGGCGCTCTTTATGCTGGGGGCATCCGCTGTTTCCATAGGAAAGTATATAATGCAGGCGGCGGCGGGATGTTTCGGCGACGAATACAACCGCTGCAATGTTTGCAACCTCGGCAGGTGCCCGAGGGGTATAACCACGCAGGACCCGAGACTCTACAGGAGGCTGGATCCGGATGTGGTCGCCGAGAGGGTTGTCGAGGTCTTCAAATCGCTCGACGTGGAGCTCAGGAAGATATTCGCGCCCATGGGCAGGAGTACGGAGCTGCCGATAGGGATGTCGGACGGCATAAGCGCCGATGATCCGGCAATCGCCGAAAGGCTGAAGATCAGTTATGTGTGTTGAGCTTGATTGCATAAACAGGCAGACTCCTCTGCCCCGCTGGCGGTATTTTATGCTGTTGTAAGGCTATCAGGATGAAAAAAGTAACGATAAAAGGAATTGTTAAAGGCAAGAGGGTCCCGTCCAGGGTTCTGGAGGAGGAAATCCAGGAGGCCGTTGAAAAGGGCGCGCGCAACCTTCATATAATAGCCGACGGCCAGCACGGCATCGGCGGCCGCATATGGCCCAGGGGCGAGACCATCAAAATTACGGTGGAGGGTCCTGTTGGCCAGAGGCTCGGCAGCATGGGTATGCCGGGGACGGAGATAGTAATCAAAGGCAGCGCCTCGGATGACGTGGGATGGATAAACTGCGGGGCCAATATAACAGTCCTCGGTGATGTCACAAACGGCGCCCATAATGCCGCTGCACAGGGAAAGCTCTATGTCCAGGGCGGCGGCGGCGCGCGCTGCGACACCATGACAAAACACAACCCGAAGCACGACCCCCCGCAGTCCTGGTATTTCAGGGATGTCGGCGACACGTTTGCCGAATTCAAGGCCGGCGGTGTTGCTGTTGTCTGCGGCGTAAACCCCAGGAATCCGGAAAACATTCTCGGGTACCGGCCGTGCGTGGGAATGGTGAGCGGCGTGATATATTTCCGCGGGCCCATCAAGGGCTACAGCGAGGCGGACGTCAAGCTCCTCGAACTGAGCGAGCAGGACTGGCAGTGGCTTACCGCCAACATGAAGCCCTATCTGAAGGCAATAGACCGGTCGGAGTTCTATGAGGAACTCACCCGTTCAATGGATGACTGGAAAAAACTCGTGCCTTATACCGCACAGGAGAGGGCAAAGAGAAAACCCTTCAAGATGTCCATGCAGGAGTTCCGCACCAGTATATGGGAGAAAGGTGTGGGCAAGGGGGGCATCTTTGCGGAGTACCTTACCCATCCCCTGACAGTGCTTCCGTATATCACGACAGGCGCGGACAGGAGATTCAAGCCTGTATGGAACAATATGAAATACGCCCCTCCGTGCGAGTACGGCTGTCCGAGCGACATCCCCACCCAGAAACGGGCCCGTTTCATAAGGGAGGGCAAGCTCAAAGAGGCCCTTGAACTCGTGCTGCAGTACAGTCCCCTGCCTGCAACGGTATGCGGCGAGATATGCCCGAACCTCTGTATGGAGTCCTGCACCAGGACGAGGCTTGACAAGCCCATAAATATCAAAGAACTCGGCAGGGCGAGCCTTGACCTGAAGGCCCCGGAGCCGAAGCCGGATACGGGCAAAAAGATCGCAGTGATCGGAGGCGGCCCCGGCGGGCTTTCCGCGGCATGGCACCTCAGGCTGGAGGGGCACAGCGTTGATCTGTATGAGGCTGAGAAGAAGCTCGGCGGAAAGCTCGAGTATTGCATTCCCAGGGGGAGACTCCCGCAGGAGATTCTCAGCAGGGAACTTAAGAGGATAGCGGAGATAGGCATCAATATTCATCTCGGCGTAAAAGTGAACAAGAAGAAATTCGACGATCTATACAGGAGCCATGATGCCGTGGTCGTTGCCTGTGGAGCCCATAAGCCCAGGAAGCTGGATGTGCCTGGGATCAGGGACATGGTGACGGCGTATGATTTTCTGAAGAATATAAACCTCGGGAAACTGCCTGATCTGAAAGATAAAAAGGTGGTTATAATAGGCGCGGGCAATGTGGGAATGGATGTGGCGGCACAGGCGTTTCACTGCGGTGCAAAGGAAGTGACCGCGGTGGATGTCCAGAAGCCCGCGGCCTTCGGGAAGGAGCTTGAGATAGCGGAGTCGCTGGGGACAAAAATCATCTGGCCGAAATTTACGGAGAAATATGTCAGGAAGGAAAAACGCATATATTTCACCGACGGCACATCACTTGAAGCCGACCTTGCGGTCGTTGCAATCGGCGACATGCCCTCAACAGAGTTCCTGCCACCTGCCGTGCACACGCATAAAAACGGCTGGATACAGGCGGATGATGCGGGGTTCACCTCTGACGCAAAGGTGTTTGCGATCGGTGATGTAACGAGCCTGGGGCTTGTGACCCATGCAATAGGGCACGGCAAAAAGGCCGCAAAGGCGGTGCACGCGCAACTGTCGGGAAGGTCATACTACATGCCGCCGCCCAGGCCTGTTGTGCCGTATGAAAAGATCAAGACCGCCTATTACGACCTCCGCAAGAAGGAACCTTTCAGGCCCGAGGCAGAGGCGGAGCGGTGCCTGTCGTGCGCGGTGTGCAGGGACTGCCATATGTGCGAGGCCATATGCTATTACGGCGCCATCAGCAGGAACGCGTATGATGACGGCTCGTACGAGTACGTGGTTGACGATGAAAGCTGCATAGGCTGCGGCTTCTGCGCCGGCATCTGCCCGTGCGGCATATGGGAGATGGTGGAGAATATTTAGGCCTTATCCTTAATGATAACCTTAATGTTGCATAAACGGGCAGAGGAGTCTGCCGGAAAA
>JAADFS010000075.1:0-5753 GCA_013152795.1 Deferribacteres bacterium | reverse complement strand
GATAGGATATTGGAAATATGTTTTTGTTGCAGGAAATAGACGTCAATATGCCGTGCGGAGTATTTCCTGAAGGTATCGCAGATAAAGCTTTCCCGGCAGACTCCTCTGCCCCGCCGGCAGTATTTTATGCCACTGTAATGATTAAGGTGCGGGGGAAATCTTAATACAAAAGCCCCAGTAACCACAGGGGGATCTTTTTTGCGTATCCGGTCTCTATTCCGTCGCTGAGGATAAATGCATCATCTGCTCCGCCGTTCTCTTTCTTTCCCTTGGTCCTGCCGCCTATCTCGAAAACATACCGGCCGTCGATCATCAGGTCGGCTTTCTCTGATGAAAAGACGGCATGAAGAGCTTTTAACTGATTGACGGCAAATGTTTCTCTCACTGTCCCGCTCTCAATGGAAAATCTCCTGTCGCCTTCTATTGCGCGATACAGGTTGGTATTTTCAAGATATATCTTCTCGGGTTTTCTGACAAGCCTCAACCCCCTTTCCGGAGGATAGAGGAACATGAACAGCCCCGCCTTTTCAAGATAGTCTATGTAGTTGTATACGTATTCTTTTGAAATGCCGAGATTTGATGATATCCTTGCTATGTTCGGATGGAAGGGAGAGGATGTGGCAATCAGGTAGATAAGTTTCTTCAGGTAAGGTATCGAGGTCTGTTTGAGCTTGAAAACAGACGGTATGTCCTCGTATATAACCTTTTCCATGACATTGTTAAGCTTTATGAAATAATCACCGGTTCCTTCAAGATAATAGGGGTAATATCCAAATTTGAGGTAGTCCGTGAACAGCCTGAGAATCTTTCGCCCGCTTTTTTCGGCCGTCTCTTTCAGGTCCCTCGATATTTCCACATGATTTGACAGTATCTTTTTCAGGGGAACCTGCCGGATATCCTTCCCGAGATTGAGTATCAGGAACTCCCTGAATGAAAGCCCCCTCAGCGTGTAGAGCACCGCCCTTCTTGACAGGTCATACCGGCCTTTTATGATGTCGAGGCTTGAACTGCCGGATACAATAATATTCAGCTTCGGCAGGCTGTCGTAAATATTCTTTAGTTCCCTGGACCAGTCGGGGTACTTGTGAATTTCATCGATAATCAGGACCCTGCCGCCGAACTTGTGAAACTCACTTGCGATCCTGAAAAGGCCGTGACTGTCAACGAGTATATTGTCTGCCGAAATATACAGGTACTCTTCGGGTGCGGCGCCCCTCTCCCTGATGTACTGCAGCAGGAGAGTGGTCTTGCCCACCCCCCTTGACCCTGTCAGTATGATAAGACGGGTGTCCCAGTTTATTGTTTCGTACAGGTATCGCTTAAAGGAAAGGTCGATATTCCTGCTGAGTTCATGCTGTATTTCAAAGAGCTCACCCAGCATAGTAAAACAGAGTATACCATATATGCGTTAAATAGTAAAGTCCAGTTTACTCCGCAATATCTGTTAAGTTTCCAATATCCCATTGCCTTATAGCCGTTGAACCCGCAACCCGCAACCCGCAACTTGTAACCCCAACGGCGGTATTTTCATGCAACTGCAAGGTTGACCGGCTTTAAGGAGAAAGACATGAACCTGGTTATGCGGGACTAAAGTTATGCGGTTGAAAGTGCGATATTAATTATATATGCATGAAACTGCAAGGAGATGGGCCCTGAAATGTCCGTGAAATCCTCTGAAAAAGAGGCCGCTGCGGGGGGATTCCTGACTGCCGGATTCAGCCTCCTCGTTTTTTGTGTGGCTGCGTGTGTCCTGTTTTTTGCCCCCCGTACATCTCATGCCGCGGGCAACAGCGGTATGGATGTTGTCCTGGTTATGGACAGCTCGGGGAGCATGAAAAAGACAGACCCACTGTTCCTGCGCATACCGGCGGCCAAGATGTTTATCTCACTCCTAAGTGCAGACGACCGTGCAGGGCTCATAAGCTTCAGTGACAGGAGCTATCCCGTCAGCTATCTGACCCCGCTTGACAGTGAAGGCAACAAGGCGGCCCTCCTCAGCGCGACTGACAGGATCACCTCCAGGGGCCTCTACACGAACCTGTATGATGCACTGAAGGGGGGGCTTGATGTCCTGTCCATGGATGGAAATACGGAAAGGCCCGGGGTGATAATACTCATGTCCGACGGCATGATGGATACAGGCGACCCTGATGAAGACAGAAGGCTTGTCGGCAGGATTGAAAATGAACTTGCCGGCGTGCTCAGGGACAGGAATGTCAGGGTCTTTACAATTGCATTCACCGAACAGTCGGATGTGGACCTGCTCCGCAGGATATCAAAACGAACGGGCGGTTTTTTCAATCTTGCGCTTACGGACAAGGATTTTCACCTGATATTCACCTCCATATTCGAGAGCCTCAAGGGCCCGGATATGCTTCCTGTGACCAAGAACGGCTTTTTTATAGACGGCTCCATTGAAGAGGTCACGATTATTGCAAACAAGGGAAGCCCTGATACGAAGATACGCCTGAACTCTCCCGATGGTCAGAGTTACACATACAACAAGAAAAAGGAAGGCGCTGACATCAAGTGGTTCGTGTCAAACAACTTTGACATGATAACAATAAAAAATCCCGCTGAAGGCAGGTGGGAGATACTCTTCAGTACAGGAGAGAACAACAAGGTCTATGTAATCACCGACCTCAGTCTACGGACAAACTTCGACCAGTTGTACGTAGCCTATGGAGAGCCGGCGGATATTGATATCTGGCTTGAAAAGGACGGACAACCCATAACAGAGGAAGACATCCTGGAGAAAATAGATTTCTATATTGAGCTGACCACCCCGGACGGCAACACCATGAAGCTGAAACCGTTCAACAGGGGAAACGGCGTTTTTCAGCGGAGGATAGCATCATTTAACGAAGGCGATTACATGCTCAGGATAGTGGCAAAAGGTATGACCTTTGAAAGGCAGAAGGTGTTTGTCTTCAATGTCCCGGGCCCCAAGGAAGCCCTGGATGAACCGCCGCCTGCCGTGACATCGGGTGAAGACATGCAGGAAGAGCCTGATAAAGCCGCTGTAGAGATGCAACCCGAGGACGGCATAACCAAAGAGAGGGAAACAGAAGAAGTGTCATGGAAGACGGTTATCGCCCGGTTTCTTATTATCAACATCGTGCTCTGTATCGCCGGTGTCGTCTATTTCAAGAGAAGGGATTTGAAGGGCCTCATGAGCTTGAGCGCTTTGGAAAGGGTGAGGGGTTTTATCCTCAGAGGGAAGGAAAAGAAGGACACGGAAAACGGTGCCCGTGAAAAAAGCGCGGCGGAAAGGGCGGTGCAGGCAAGGGCTGAGAAGGAAAAAGAAGAGGCGGCAGGCGACGGGCAGGAGGAAGGTGCAGATAATGAGGAAGTCAACCAGGCGGAGGAAGCAAAACAAGAACAAGAAGTGGGGGATGTCAGGAACAAGATAGCGCTGGAAGAAGATGAGGCGGCGGATAAAGGGGCGGATAAAGATAAACAGCAGGCAGTGCAGGAGGAGACTAAAGAGACTGAAGAGACTGAAGCTGAGGAGCCCGCCGTGGAAGCTGAGGCGCAGAAAAAGAAGATAGTGCTGGAGGAAGTAAAGGAAGAGGAGGCAGACGGTGCTCAGGGTTGATGCCACGGCATTTCTCTTTATACTTGAATTCCTGCTGGTGTTTGCGGGGATATGCGTCCTGCTGTTTCTTAAGCACAGAAAACAGAAAGAGAAAGAAATTGTCTACAGGGAGAGGATTGAAAGGCTCCAGGATAATGTCAGGGAGCAGGAGAAACAGAACGAAGAGCTTTCGGGTTTCAAAGAGGCCTTCGGCAACATGCAGAAGAAGCTCGATATGATCAGGGCCATTAATTTGAAGCTGAAGCAGGCAATCGACACACTGGTTCCCGAGGCCGAGAGGTCCGAAGAATATAAGAAACTGATTGCAGAAATTGAACAGAACAACAAGGAGCTTGACCTGTGCATTAATACCCTTGAACGTGAAAACGAGGAATTATCCAGGGATGTAACCTCGTTCAAGGATGAAGTGAACAATCTTTCAAGGAAACTGAAGGATGCCGTAAGCAAGGCCGAGTTCGACAGGGTGGTGGCTGAGAACAAAAGGCTTGAATTGAAGATTGAGTCCCTTCAGGCCAAGCTTGACGACAAGACCGCGGAATATGAAAAACTCGAGAAAAATTACATGTGGCTTGAAAAAGAGTACAATGCCCTGTACAGCAACATACATGAAGAGACACCCACTTCCGCCGGCGGACAGGCGTCCTGATTCCCCTGTTTGTTTTTTACGTTGACTTGCCATATTAGGGCATCTTGATTAAAATACATAGTGCATTCTGTTTTCCAGTTGAAGCCTGAACCTGAATTCGTTGCATAAATTCGGCAGGAGAGCCAGCCGGCGATTTTAATGTCCCCTTAATGTTGCATAAACGCGGCAAGGAAAGCTGCCGGCGGTATTTTATGCCACCGTAAAAGTAAAACCAGGCAAAACCGGGTGCTGATGAATGTGTCTTATTGCGCCTGTAGCTCAGCAGGATAGAGCAACTGACTTCTAATCAGTGGGTCGGGGGTTCGAATCCTCCCAGGCGCGCCAGATTGTTGCATAAACCTTAATATTGCATAAACGGGCAGAGGAATCGCAGATAAAGCTTTCCCGGCAGACTCCTCTGCCCCGCCGGCGATGTTTTTATGCTACTGTAGTATTTACTGCAATTGTAAATGCGCCTGTAGCTCAGGGGATTAGAGCATCGGTCTCCGGAGCCGAGTGTCGGAGGTTCGAATCCTCCCAGGCGCGCCAGATTGTTTTATTTAAAATTAGGTGTTGGAGCTGTAAGTTTCTTGCGTTCCTGTGCTGATTTCTGATATGTTTTTTATGTGGGCCGTTAGCTCAGTTGGTAGAGCAGCTGACTCTTAATCAGCGGGTCGGAGGTTCGAGCCCTCCACGGCTCATTTGTTTTTCAAACACAGAGAGGGGCTTTTGCCCCTCTATTTTTTTGCATCCGGTAACCTCGCAATTTCCAGAGTGTTACAGGCGCGCTACGTGGACTTGTTGAAGTTCAAAGTTCTGAGTTGGGGGGGTGGTTGTGTTAGTATAAACCGCTATGAGAAGAGTCGTTATCACGGGGGTGGGTGCTGTCACACCACTGGGCAACAACATGGAGTCCACCTGGATTAATTTAACAAACGGTGTCTCGGGTATATCGCGCATAACAAGGTTTGATACCGGCGGGCTGCGGGTCAGTATCGCCGGGGAATTGAAAGGTTTTGTCCCTGAGAATTACCTCAGCCGCAAAGATGTCAGAAGACTTGATCCGTTTGTACATTATGCCGCAGCCGCGGCGCTGATGGCGTGTGAGGACGCAGGGTTTGATGCCGGAACAGGGCTTTTCAGTCGGGCAGGAGTCATCATCGGCTCAAGCAGGGGCGGCATAACAACCATGGAGAAGGCGCTGCGGGAACATATTCTGCAGGACAAGCCTTTTTCGGCATATCTGATGTCCTCCAGCACGATAAATATGGCATCATCCCTTGTCTCCATTAAATTAGGCATAAGAGGTCCTGCCATCGGCGTATCAACCGCCTGTGCATCGGGTGCAACCGCAATCGGCGAGGCATTCCGGATGATCCGGGCAGGTGCGGTGGATATGGCGCTTGCAGGCGGCGCCGAGGCGCCACTGTGCAGGCTGGCGCTCGGCGGTTATGACGCATCAGGGGCACTTTCACGCAGAAACCATGAGCCCGCGAAGGCCAGCAGGCCGTTTGACAGGGACAGGGACGG
>JAADFS010000074.1 GCA_013152795.1 Deferribacteres bacterium | reverse complement strand
GAGCCTGCTTCACCATGTTGACCTCATAGACTTTTATGCCTTTCTCTCTGGCTTTTTCGGCAATGACACTGCCCCTGTGGCATGCAATAATAACATTATGCCCTTTTTCATTCAGACCGGCTGCCTCCGTAATAACACGGTTCTGCTGGCCTCCCCATCTCTTGAGGGTTTCCGTATGAAGAACAGTCATTTTCATCTTGATCCCGAATCGTATTTTAACATTACCTGTATTCTGCACCCTTTTTCTGTCTTAAAAGCCTCTCATAAAGGCCCTCTATCTTATCAATCATGTGAGTGACGGAATGCTCATTCACGATAGTATCCCTTGCATTTCCGGCAAGCTGCATGGAAAGGCCCGGATCATTGAGAATCTTTATTATACCCTCTGCAAGCGCCTTATGGTCACCCGGTTCAACAAGCATCCCTGTCCTTCCATGTATAACGACCTCGGGGACCCCCCCTACCCTGGTGGCAATAACCGGCACACCGGCGGCCATTGCCTGAAGCAGGCTCTGTGGAAGTCCCTCGGACCATGACGTAAGGACAGCCACATCCGAGAAAGAATATATCCCGGGGATGTCCTCGACAAAGCCGGTGAATATAACATGCCCGGAAATCCCGAGCCCGGCTGCCATATTTTCAAGGGCCTCCTTCCTCGGACCGTCACCGACTATCAGGAATCTGGCATCCGGGACGGATTCAACCACTGTCTTCACCGCCTTCAGCGTAACTTCATGTCCCTTGACGCTCCTGAGGATTCCTACATTCGTTATAACAGGGCAATCGGCATCAAGACCGTATTTCAGCCCGGCCTTTTTATCCCTTTTCACATTGAAGCGTTTAATGCTGATGCCTGTAGGAATGCTCACCACCCTGTCACCGGGAAAGCCGCAGCGGCTGACAAGGTTGCTCCGCATATCTTCGCCGCATGTTATGTACATGTCCGGCAGATAATGTATAAAGTTGAGAGGATTTCTTCTGAGTGGGAGATTCAGATGCCTCGTTCTTACAAGCAGCGGTATACCGGCAAACTTCGCGGCTATACCGCCTATCCATGAATCCACACCGCTGTGCGTATTGACCACATCGAACTTTTCCTCCCTCAACAATCCTGTCAGTCTGATAATGCTTGCAATATCATACAGCTTTTTAAAAGGCAGTACATGTACGTCTATACCGAGTCTCAGTGCCTCGTCTTTTATCCTTGCATGCTGCCTGCACGCAATGGCAACGTAATGCCCCCTTTCAAGCAGACCGGCGGCTTCTGACAGTACCCTCCTCTCCTGCCCGCCGAGGCCGTCAGACCATTCCGTATGCAGAATCCGCATTTTATTGTTCATCAGTATTTCCCATCAACATTAAGGTTAACCTTACAGTATTTCATTACAGTAGCATAAAGACATCGCCAGCGGGCAGGAGAGGCTGCCGGAAAAGCTTTATCTGCGATTCCTTCAGTGCTAACAGGACACCCCCTCCCCGGTCCTCCCCCGTCAAGGGGGAGGGGGTTCATTCTGCACCCTGACAACTGCACCCTGCACCCTGAATTTAAATTCAACGCTTCACTGATTTTAACAAAATACCCATCCTCTTTTCGCAGCGCTGCCGGCTTCTTGCTTATTTTGCCGGAAAAATCTTAATATAAATTTATTGCACAACCTCATGCCCTGTCACCCTGAACCTGTTTCAGGGTCTCGCAACATACTGACTTCAGAGATTCTGAAACAAATTCAGAATGACATATTACGGCTGTTTTTTTATGTTCGTGCAACAGACTCTATACCATTGAGTTTTTTTAGAATGATTACAGATTACGGGCAGCGTATAAAACCCGTAGCACGCAAACTCGCAACTCGCAACAATGCCGCTTGATCTCTCCATTTTTCAGGAAACCGCCAGAGCAGCCGGGGACGAAAAGATACACAGCATTACATCGCTGTCAGGCTCCTCGGGCGCCCTGCTGTTTTCAATGCTTGCCCCTCCCTGTCTGCTGGTCTGCCCCTCCGAGGCATCCGCGGCCGAGTTTCATGCCGATAGTGTTTTCTGGTCAAAACTGCTGAACACCACCCCGCCTGTCCTCATACATCCTGAAGGCCATCCGATGCGTTTAAAGAGTCTTGTACAACTCTACGAACAGGACAGCGGCAAGGTCATTGCATCCGTTGATGCCTCTGTTTCAGCGATATGGGAAAGGGATGACTTTCCCTCAGTCAATATTACAAGGGGCCTGACCCTTGACAGGGATGTCTTTATACGGAGGTTGCATGATCAGGGTTACCATACTGTCCCCATGGTCTCCAGGGAAGGCGAGATGAGCATCAGGGGCGGAATCATCGACGTGTTTCCACCTGACAGGGAGCAGCCCGTAAGAGTGGAATTCTTCGGCGACGAGATCGAATCACTGAGATTTTTTGATATCGACACCCAATTGTCGGTCAAGGAAATCCACGAGATACGTATCTGTCCCGCGACAGAGCCCGGCACCGGTGCCGACCTCTTCGACTTCCTCTCGGGCAGCAGGCTGATATTAAACGAACCGGACGATATAAAAAGACGCTGTTCTGATCTTGACCGCATACTTCAGGACAGGAAAACCCTATTCTTCAGATCACTGCCCCTGGAAGGGGACGGGCTCAAACTACCTGTCAACAGCGCGGGGGGATTCGGACTCCTTCGTGAAGAAAGAAAAACCTTGGAGGAACTTGTCGAAAGGGTCAATGAACTCAGGAGCCGGTATTACATTCTGATGGTCTGCTCCTCGGAAGGCCAGTCAAGGAGATTAAAGGAATTGTTTTTCGACAAGGACACGGTTGTCCCTGTCTGCAGGGAAAGTGCTGTAACCACATACACGGGCAGCCCGGTGATAACCATAGGTGAATTAAGCAGGGGCTTCAAGTATCAGGATGTCATTGTTCTTGCCGAGAGGGACATCTTCGGCAGGCGCCCTGTTTTCAGACCCGCAAAGAAATCCAGGGTGTCAGGGCTGATCTCCTCGGTGGAAGACTTCAAGGAAGGCGACTACGTGGTTCATGTAGAACACGGCATAGGGATATTCACCGGAATAAGGAAAGAACGCATCGAGGATTATGAAGGTGACTTCCTAATCATTGAATATCTCGGCGGGGACAAGCTGTTTGTGCCGCTTGAACATATCAACTGCGTGCAGAAATATCATGCGCCTGAAAACGTCAGGCCCAGGCTCGACAGGCTGGGCGGAAGGACATGGCAGAAGACCAGGCGTAAGGTGAAGCAGAAAATAAAAGACATGGCCGAAAAGTTGTTGAAAATTTACGCCGGCCGGAGCAGCGTGCGCGGGAACGCCTTCTCCGCAGACACCGAGCTTCACAGGGAATTCGACGGTTTTTTTGCATATGAGGAGACACCCGACCAACTGACATCCATCAATGAGATAAAACGCGACATGGAAGAACCGTCCCCTATGGACAGGCTCCTGTGCGGTGACGTGGGATACGGCAAGACCGAAGTCGTAATGAGGGCGTGCTTCAAGGCGGTATACGACTCCAAGCAGGTGGCAGTGCTCGTTCCCACCACAATACTTGCGGAACAGCACTATGAGACCTTTGTCTCGAGGTTTTCCGCCTTCCCCGTGAAGATCGACTTCCTCAGCCGCTTTAAAAGCCCTGCTGAAAAGAAACAGACCCTCAGGTCACTGGCACAGGGAGACACCGATATCATCATCGGCACCCACACTCTCCTGGGCAGGGATGTAAAGTTTTATGATCTCGGGCTCCTCGTTATCGACGAAGAGCACAAGTTCGGCGTGACCCACAAGGAAAAGATAAAGGCCATTAAAACAAACGTGGATGTCCTGACCCTGTCTGCAACGCCGATCCCCAGAACCCTCCATATGGCCCTTTCAGGCATCAGGGCAATGAGCACCATAGAGACACCGCCGGAAGACAGGATTGCCGTCAGAAGCACTGTTGCGCGTTTTAATCCGCGGATAATCAGGGAGGCCCTCAGGCATGAACTCGACAGGGGCGGGCAGGCATTTTTCGTGCATAACCGCATCCATGACATCTACCGGATGGCAAACTTCCTGAGGGAATTAATGCCTGAAGGCAGGATAGGCGTGGCCCATGGCCGGATGAGGGCAAAAGAACTCGAAGAGGTCATGAGGGCGTTTTTTCACGGGAAGATCAATATCCTGGTGTCAACCGCCATTATAGGTTCAGGCCTTGATATTCCTTCCGCCAATACAATAATCATCAACAGGGCCGACATGTTCGGGCTTGCAGACCTGTATCAACTGAGGGGCAGGGTCGGGCGTTCCAATGTCACGGCCTACGCGTACTTCCTTATCCCGGGTGAGGATACAATCACGGAGGAGGCGAGGAAAAAGCTCCAGGCGATTCAGGAACTGGGCTATCTGGGAGCCGGATTCAGGCTGGCCCTGAAAGACCTTGAGATCAGGGGTGCGGGAAACCTGCTCGGCGCTGAACAGTCGGGGCACATCGAGGCTGTGGGTTTCGACATGTACATGGAGATGCTTGAATCGGCTGTTGCGGAGCTTAAAGGGGAGAAAAGGGCGCCGGTGATCGAACCAGTTCTTGATCTGAAGGTAACGGCCGTTATTCCCGATGATTACATTGAAGATCCCGACCTGAGACTGAGCATCTACAGGAAGATCGTCTCTGCAAAAGACACCGGCTCCCTCAAGGGGCTCCTTGAAGAACTTAAAGACAGGTTCGGCACACCCCCTGAAAAGACAAAACGGCTTATTGAGATCACCGGGCTGAAAATGCGGGCAAGGGACCTGTCCGTCACCAGAATACAGAACACGGACGGCAGGATAAAAATCCTCTTTGCGCCGGAGACAACGGTTACGCCGGAGAAAATCTTTGCCCTGCATGAAACACGCAAGGGCCGTATCAGGTTTCTGCCGGAAGGCGGTTTCGAGCTGGATATGCGCGGCAGGAAATGGGATGAAATCTCGGGGGAATTAAGGAATATCCTGGATGCCCTCGCCTGACCTCGCGGTTTATGCATCCTGCACCCTCCTCCGTTGAAACTCCAATATCCTATCGCTTTATAAAGGTTTTCCGGCAGACTCCTCTGCCAGTTTATGCAACATTAAGGTAAGGATATTTCTTTTACGGGATAACTTTTAAAGATTTTAATCCTCCAGCCGATAAGAAGTGTATATGAGGGGACCGGGATTTTATGGAAAACAATAATCTCATAGACAGGAGAAAACACAGGCGGTCGGAGTTTGCATATCCGGTGGATATAAAGTTTTTCTCACCGCATCCTGACAATACATCTTTCAGCAGCTATATGAAAGATATATCCATCAGCGGTGCATGCATAGAGTTTGAAGACCGGTACGGCAGGGTGAATCTTGAAGAATTGCCGGGATTCAAGGTGAAAATTACAATTTCCATGCCGAGCGGCGGCAAGATATCCGTCCTTTCACGGATTAAATGGATAAGAAAAGATACAACCAGGCACTTTTTTATAGTAATGGGTGTCGAGTTTGAGAACATGGAAGACTGGCAACTGGAAGATATCAAAAGGTTCATCAATCTGAAGAACAAGGATCACAACATGATGTGGAACCTCTGGCCTCTGGGAGCAGTACGAAAAACAGTTATAGGCACAGGGCCATGGACGAAATAAAAGACAAGTTCTGGGCGATAGGAGGCGGCAAGGGCGGCGTCGGCAAGAGCATCGTCTCACTCATGCTGGGGGCGTCACTGGCGCGGCAGGGGAAGAAAGTCATCCTCGTGGATGCAGACCTGGGGGGCAGCAATCTTCACACATTGACAGGCATAAGATATCCCCTCTACACCCTGGCGGATTTCATGAAAAGGCAGGTCGAGAACATTGAGGAAGTACTGATTGACACGCCTGTTGAGAACATGAAATTAATCTGCGGAGCCGATGATATGCTGGGGATAGCCAATCCCAAAAACACCCAGAAAACGCGCATTTTAAATAATCTCAACAAACTCGAGGCCGATTACATCCTGCTGGACCTCGGTGCGGGAACCTCTTTTACATCAATGGATTTCTTTCTCTACGCACCAAACAAGATTGTTGTGCTTACCCCGCAGATAACATCGATACAGAACGCCTACGGGTTCATAAAGTCCAGCCTTTACCGCAGGTTAAACCAGGCTTTCAGTAAGTATCCGGAAGCCCTGAAGATCATCGGCCGCGCCGGCGGTGCTGCCTCGGGAGAGGACATCGACTCCATAGAGAAGCTACATGAGGCCTTCAAATCCCTTGGTGAGGATATCCAGGCGAGACTTGAGGAATGCCTTCAGGAGCTGAAAATAAAAGTTATAGTCAATATGGTTCGGAGCAACAAGGAAAGGGAAGTGAGCAATATAGTCGCAAGCGTTGCAAAGAATTACCTGAGCCTTTCCCTCGAAACCATCGGTATCGTGCAATACGACAAGATTCTGGGTATGTCCATAAACAACATGCCTGAATTCCTGACAAAGAGACGGGACAGCATAGCCAGCATAAATTTCTATGATATTGCAAGAAATGTCATAAAAAACAGCCCGAAACACGACGGCGCACCGACTCATAGTGAACCCGTATCGACTGCCGACAGCCACAGCGACAAGGCAGTACCACATCACCCTTTGCCGTCACTCGAGGAATCCGTTTAATAGCCTTACAGTGGTATTGAAATACCGCCTGCAGGCCTACAACTCTGACCCTTACCATCAGGGGGAAGGAGAACAGAATTCCATTTTACACCCTGACAACTGCACCCTGCACCCTTAACTCTGAACCTTGCCGCCCGTTTATGCATCATTGAAAATAAGCTTGCCTATTTAAAGGCGACATTTTATAATATTCCGATTTTCTTTATTTATCTGATACAATAATCACTTAATCTGGAGGCAGCGCAATGAGGCTGAAAGGGAAAAACGTTTTGATTACGGGTGCTGGCCGGGGAATAGGGAAATCCATCGCCCTGGGTATGGCAGGGGAAGGCGCAAATATCGGCATAGCCGATGTAAATCTCGAAAGCGCTGAGAACTCCGCAAAAGAAGTCGCGGCATCAGGGGTAAAGGGCATAGCCATAAAACTCGATGTATCGAGCCAGGACAGTGTTACGGATGCATTCGAGGCATTCATGAAGGAGTTCGGCACCCTCGACATCCTTGTCAATAATGCGGGGATTACACGTGACACCCTGCTGCTCAGGATGAAGGAAGATGACTGGGACGCGGTCCTGGATATCAATCTCAAGGGGCCGTTTCTCTGCAGCAAGGAAGCCGTCAGGATAATGGCGAGGCAGCGTTCAGGGAAAATCATAAGCATATCTTCAGTCGTCGCCTTCACGGGCAATCCCGGGCAGGCCAACTACGGCTCCTCGAAGGCGGGCCTGGTGGGGCTTACAAAGACTATCGCAAGGGAATACGCAGGCCGTGGCATCCGGGCGAATGTGGTGGCGCCGGGATTCATACGGACCCCCATGACCGATGTACTCAGTGACGAGATAAAGAACGAGATGAAGAGGGCGATACCCCTCGGCGAGTTCGGCACCCCCGAGGATGTATCAGGCGCTGTTATATTCCTTGCCTCAAGCGAAGCCGACTATATAACAGGACAGGTCATTCATGTAAACGGCGGCATGTACATGTGAGAAAAATTCTTTTCAACTTATGTATAATTGATTCCCTGTAGTATTGGAATTCAGCTCAATAAATTGCAATTTCAATTTGGAGGTGCCAAATGGCGGTAGAAGAAAAAGTAAAAGAGATAATAGCAAAACAGCTCGGTGTCGACAGCGAGAAGGTGACTGCTGAAGCATCGTTCATCGACGACCTTGGAGCCGATTCTCTCGATACCGTGGAACTTGTCATGGCCTTTGAAGAGGCGTTCAACATAGAAATTCCGGACGAAGACGCGGAGAAGATATTGAAAGTCCAGGATGCGGTCAAATACATAGAGGAAAAGTCCGGGAAATAGCGCCTGTCTTTTTCTCTGCTATATCTGAACTCAATAATAAATATAATGAAACAACGGAGAGTAGTTATAACAGGAACGGGCATGATAACCCCTCTGGGCACAGGAGTGGCGAAATCATGGAAAGGGCTGACAGAGGGCCGCTCTGCTGTCAGGAGGATAACCCATTTTGACCCGGAGGGCCTCCCGTGCCAGATAGCCGCCGAGGTCCCCGACTTTGAGATAGACCGGTTCATCGAGACAAAGGAACAGAAAAAGATGGACAGGTTTATACATTTCGGCCTTGCAGCGGCTACAATGGCAATGGAAGACTCGGGCCTGAAGATCACGAAAAGCAATGCGGACAGGACAGGAGTGATAGTAGGCGCGGGTATAGGCGGCCTGTCTTCAATCGAGCGGTACACTGAAGTCTTAGAGACCAAGGGCGCGAAAAGGGTCTCACCCTTTTTTATCCCGATGACGATAATCAACCTTATATCAGGCCATATCTCCATCCGTTTCGGGGCAAAGGGCCCCAACTCGGCCGTGGCCACCGCCTGCGCCACAGGTACCCATTCCATAGGCGATGCATTCAGGCTCATTCGGAACGGAATCGCCGATGCAATGATCTGCGGCGGGTCCGAGGCGGTGATAACACCGCTGGGAATCGCAGGATTTACGGCGATGAAAGCGCTTTCAACACGAAACGACGAGCCCGAAAAGGCAAGCAGGCCGTTTGACAGAGACAGGGACGGTTTTGTCATGGGTGAGGGTTCCGGTGTCCTTGTCCTTGAAGAGCTGGAGAGCGCCCTGGACAGGGGGGCGAAAATCTATGCGGAACTTATCGGTTACGGCCTGAATGCCGATGCATACCACATCACAAGCCCGGCCCCCAACGGCGAAGGCGCTGCAAAGTGCATGGCCGCAGCACTTCAGGACGCAGGAATACGCCCTGAAGAAGTGGACTATATCAATGCCCACGGCACCTCGACGAAGTACGGGGATGAACTGGAGACAGCGGCGATCAGGACGGTCTTCGGTGAACACGCCTACAAGCTGTGTGTAAGCTCCACAAAGTCCATGATAGGACACCTGCTCGGTGCCTCGGGAGGTGTTGAAGCGGCGATTTGCGCGCAGAGCATCTTCAACGGGATCGCACCGCCTACCATCAACCTTGAAAATCCAGACCCTGAGTGCGACCTTGATTATATCCCGGGCAAGGCAAGACCCCTTGACATAAACGTGGCGATGTCGAATTCATTCGGTTTCGGTGGAACTAATGCGTGTATTATCTTCAGAAGATTTGGCGGCTCTTGAAAAGTCCCTGGGTTATACCTTCAAAAAGAAGTCACGGTTAAGAGAGGCCCTTACCCACAAATCATATGCGCACGAAAACCAGAAAAAGCCCATCCCGTTCAACGAGCGCATGGAGTTTCTCGGTGACGCGGTTCTCGAATTGATTATAAGCGAATACTTTTTCCTGTCATTTCCGGATTACACCGAGGCCGACCTCTCAAAGATAAAGGCATATATCGTCCAGGAACCCACACTGGCCGAGACAGCCAGAAACCTGAACATAGGGGCATACCTTCTGCTGGGCAAGGGCGAGGAAATGACAGGCGGCAGGGAAAAGGCCTCGCTGCTCGCGGATGCCTTTGAGGCGGTTCTTGCCGCGATCTACCTGGACGGAGGCTACAAAAAGGCAAGGGATTTCGTCCTCAGGCACCTGACGGATAAAATAGACGAGCTTGCAGAGGAGGACTTTATCTTTGATTTCAAGACCAGGCTGCAGGAGGTCTCACAGGCGCGGTTCGGGGTGCTGCCTGAATATATAACCCATAAAGAAGAAGGTCCTGAGCACAGAAAGGTATTTGAAGTAAAGGTATACATAAACGATACATTCTGGGGCGCCGGCAGGGGCAAGACCAAAAAAGCCGCGGCGCAAAAGGCCGCAGAGGCCGGACTGAAAAAAATCCGGGAAGAATATGGCGCTGACATATAAGGCATCCGGGGTGGACATAAGCAGGGGCAACAGGTTGGTGGACATTATCAGGCCGGTTGTACGCTCCACGTTCAAGCCATATGTCATGACCGACATCGGCTCATTCGGCGCGTTCTGCCGTCTGGACACATCCCGGTACAAAAACCCCGTCCTCGTAAGCAGCACCGACGGGGTGGGCACCAAGCTCAAGATCGCCTTCATGCTCAACAGGCACGATACCGTGGGCATAGACCTTGTGGCCATGTGTGTAAACGACATACTCACGAGCGGGGCAAGGCCGCTGTTTTTCCTTGATTACTTTGCCTCGGGAAAGCTCTCCACAGCGCAGGCCGCGGCTGTCATCAGCGGCATAGCCGCAGGCTGCAGGGCGGCGGACTGCTCTCTTATCGGCGGCGAGACAGCGGAAATGCCCGGATTCTACGGCAGGGGAGAATACGACCTGTCAGGATTTGCGGTCGGCATAGTCGACAGGAAGGCGATTATCAACGGCGCGGGGATCAAAAACGGCGACATGCTCATCGGTCTTTCCTCCAGCGGGCTCCACAGCAACGGATACTCACTCGTCAGGAAATTATTTTTCGACATAAAAAAATACAGCCCCCGCAGGAAAATAAAAGAGCTCGGCTGCACGCTCGGGGAAGAACTCCTGAGGCCGACGAAGATATATGTGAAAAGCATCCTGAAAGTCATCAGGCAATACAGGGTCAGGGGCATAGCCCACATAACCGGCGGCGGCCTGACCGAAAACCTCCCCCGCATCCTGCCCCCGAAGGCGGAACTGAAATTTGTTATCGAAAAGGGCTCATGGCCGGTTCACGGGATCTTCAGTCTCATTCAGCGCACCGGCGCTGTCCCGGAGAGGGAGATGTACAGGACATTCAATATGGGCATCGGCCTGGTACTGGCTGTAAAAAAGACCGATACACGGAACATAATAAAAAAGCTCGGCCGCCTTGGCGAGAAGGCATTCGTCATAGGCCGGGTTGAAAGAGGCGGAAGGAGCGTGGAGTATGTCTGAACCTTTAACACTGGGAGTCCTCGCATCAGGGAGGGGATCAAATTTTCAGTCCATAATCGACAGCATTGAATCAGGCGCCCTCAATGCAAGGATAGCCGTCCTGATAACGGATAATCCCGGCGCATACGCCCTTGAAAGGGCTGCAAAACACAACATAGAGGCACTTATCATAAGGCCCCGTGATTTTCCGGATAAAGATGCATACTACTCGCATATAGCCGGAGAGCTCGGGAAGAGAGGGGTCGAGCTTGTCATCCTTGCGGGTTTCATGAGGGTGGTCGGGAAGGCCCTGATAGAGAAATATCCGAACCGGATCATGAACATCCACCCTGCCCTGCTGCCGTCCTTTCCGGGGCTTCACGGCCAGAAACAGGCCGTTGACTACGGAGTGAAGATATCGGGCTGCACAGTGCACTTTGTGGATGAGGGCGTTGACACCGGCCCTGTGATCATACAGGCGGCCGTGCCGGTTTATCATGACGACACAGAGGAGACACTATCCGAGAGGATTCTCAGGGAGGAGCACAGAATCTTTCCCGAGGCCATCAGGCTGTATGCAGAGGGAAGGATTTCCGTTGAGGGCCGGAAGGTGATCATCGCCGGCAGAGGACGGGACTAAGTCGGGTTCTTTGAATCCAGCCATATCGTCACAGGCCCGTCATTAACCAGCTCCACCTCCATATGAGCGCCGAAGACTCCCTCCCTGACATCCAGGCCCTCCTGCCGCAGCAAATCATTAAACCTCCGCCAGTATTCCCTTGCAATCCCGGGATGCGCGGACCGGTCGAATCCCGGCCTGTTTCCTCTACGCGTATCGGCATAAAGCGTAAACTGCGGCACGCTCAGGATCATTCCGCCGGTCTGTTTCACATTAAGGTTCATCTTCCCCCGTTCATCCTCAAAAATGCGCAGATTCACAACCTTGCCGGCCATCCGCTCAACATCCCCGGCATCATCCCCCTTGCCCACACCCACAAACAGGAGCAAGCCCCTCCCCGTCTCAGCGACATCGCGCCCCTCTACCGCTACCTTTGCTTTTTTAACACGCTGTATCAATATTCTCATTTTTCCCTTGTTTGTTTTTTGCTATTTGTTACTGTATTATATCAGGATTAATGAAATTTTCCGGCTTTTTGATGCCGGCGGCAATGCAACGGAATGACTCTAAAGAATCCAGAAAAGAATAAAAAAACTCCTCAGAAACGGTTCAGGGGTAAAAACATCCTTGTCACGGGCTGTGCCGGCTTCATCGGCTGGAAGGTTTCCCAACTGCTGCTTGAGATGAACAAAAACGTCATCGGCCTTGATAATATCAATAACTACTATGATCCTGCGCTTAAAAGATGGAGGCTTGCCTCCCTGAAGCGCTACTCCAATTTCAGTTTCCACAAGGTTGATATCGGTAATTATAAAAAGCTGAAGAAGATATTTGAGGAAAACAGGACTGATGCGGTTATAAACCTTGCTGCAAGAGCGGGTGTAAGGGCATCCGTGGAGGACCCCTGGGTGTATCTCGACACAAATGTAAAAGGGACCCTGAATCTCCTTGAGTGTTCAAAGGATTACAGGGTGAAAAAACTCATCCTCGCCTCCACCTCAAGCCTTTATGCATCACTGGACATGCATCACTGGACATGCCCTTCAGGGAGACTTCCATGACCGACACGCCCCTTGCTCCCTACTCCGCCACCAAGAAAGGGGCCGAGGTCATGTGTTATGCATATCACTACCTGTACGGCCTTGACATAACCGTTGTGAGGTACTTTACGGTATACGGCCCGGCAGGCAGGCCTGATATGAGCATCTTCAAGTTCATCAAGAACATGGATGCAGGAA
>JAADFS010000073.1 GCA_013152795.1 Deferribacteres bacterium | reverse complement strand
CATTCCGGAACACATTCTCGAGTTTCGACTTGTTGACATCCTCTATTTCCTCAAGGACGCGATTGATGATCTCCCCGATATTGCCTCGATCACGCCGCTCATACAGGCTGTCAAATGTCGCCGCGAAACGCTCCTGTATTTCTCCGGTTGAGTCGTCTTTCAACTCTACGGTCGGAATAACAAAACGTTCCCGGGAAAGCGCCCGTTCCACACGGGCCTGGTTGCTGTTATACTTCCTTTCATATTCTTCTTTTTTGTCCTTCCAGAGATCACTCATGTATTTGATAAAGAGCATGGTAAGGATATAGTTCTTGTATTCCGAGGGATCGACTGCACCCCTGAACGTATCGCATGCCCGCCACACTATATCATTGATCTCTTTTTGGGAAACATGATGACTCATTGCTATTTCTCCATTCTATCTGATTATTCAAATTCAGTTTTTCACTTTTAGCTCTTCACTCTTCACTTTCAACTATTCACTCCCTCCATGCACACTGCCCTGACAAGACGCAACCTAACTGAGGCAAGCCTCTCCAGGAGAAACTGCTCGTGTCTGGCGAGTGTTATGATCTTTACAACCTTTTTCTGGACGGAAAGCGGCGGAATCCGGACCTTGAGTCGGGAAAGGGTCTCCTTGGAAACAAAGGATATCCCGGCCCCTCGTGCCTCTGACTGAAAATAGGCCTGAGCTTTCGACTGGTTCAGCCACCACGCCAGATATTGCGGAAGCAGATTTTTCTTCTTCGGGCGAAGAATGTAGAAAGAACCTGCTGCAAGGGTGTTCTCCAGCTCCTCTTCAATACAGCAACTGAAATGAACCATGCCGCGAGCCTGAAAAAGAATGTCCCCCTTATGGACGGAATAGGGTTCAGGCCTCCGCTCAGGGAAAAAGGCAATGAGGTTGCCGGATTGCAGACGGTTGAAGGAATCGAAGTCCTTGCTCTGGATCAGGCGGTGCGTGCCTCCCGCCTTTCCCTTGATCCCTGCCTTGGCCTGATATCCCACCTGGATGCCGACGATTGTCTTTAAAGCAACTTCAGTCATTCTGCCGATCTCATAATGTCAGTAGTCTATCTACTTAGCCCATACTATACATCAACGATACCGTCGCGTCAAGAAAAAAATGAGTAGAAGTTATACCGACCTGATTGTGAGGCCAATCAGGTACTGGCAATCCACAGACTGGGTATATCCTGATGTTGAGAGGGAAAACATCCCCGATGTCTTACGGGGGGCTGGCTGATAACCGTCTAATCAGGGGCAGTGAGAGGTTCTTCTCAATTCTCTACAAAGTCTTTACCTTACCGGTAGCCCATCGGCGGCACAGGAGGGCCTGCCGGAAAAGTTTTATCTGCGATTCCTTCAGGGCTAACAGGGCACACCCCCTCCCTGACGGGAGGGGGGATATGTTTCATTCTGCACTTTGAACTCTGAACTCAGAACTCTGAAACTCAAAAGGTATTCTCCACAAACGGCTTTATGCTCATGTCCTGGGTGATGTGGCACTGCACGCAGTTGACCCTGTCAGGGTGAGGCGTTATCACTGCATCGTTCTCACCCAGCCTGTGGCAGTCCAGGCATGTCTGCTCATCCTCCACCTCATGGGGGATAAAAGGCGGAGCGCCCTCCAATGTCCGGGGTATGAGTATCGCACCGCCGGTCGCCGCCTGTTTCTGCGTTGTTATACATCCATATACAAATACGGCTGACACGAGAATAAATACAGCAAGTAAAATCTTTATTGCCCTCTTTGACATCTCGGATTCCTCCTTTTTACTGGCCTTAAATACAGTTGCATAAAAACAGACTACACCTTCTCGACCCTGCATGCGCACTTTTTAAAGTCCGCCTGTTTGGATATCGGGTCATATGCGTCGAGGGTCAGGTTGTTTGCCATCCGGGTCGTCTCTTCGTCAAACCACGGCATAAATACAAGACCCTTCTGGGGCTTGTTACGGCCGTCTATCACTGCCCTGAGCGTAACCTCGCCCCTTCTTGTCCTGACCCTGACCCTGTCACCGGTCTTTATGCCAAGGCCGGCTGCATCATCCGCATTCATTGAGAGAAAGGCCTCGGGCACAGCCCTGTGAAGCTCGGGCACCCTCTGTGTCATTGTCCCGGAGTGCCAGTGCTCAAGCACCCTGCCGGTGCAGAGCCACAGGGGATATTCACTGTCGGGCTGTTCAGGCGGCGGGGCATACGGGCACAGCCAGATATTGGCCCTGCCGCCGGTCTTCTTTTTATTGCCGTAAAAATAGAGACCCTGTCCCTTTTTGACATAAGGGTCATAACCCTCCCTGTAGCGCCACAGTGTCTCTTTTCCTTCCACAACCGGCCATCTCAGTCCCCTGACCTTGGTGTAGACATCAAAGGGCGCCAGGTCCTTCCCTGCGCCTTTGCCGAACTTCCTGTACTCCTCAAAGAGGGCCTTTTCTATCTTTCCGTCATATTCAGATAGGTTATACTCGAACAAGCGGCCGTATCCCATCCTTTTTGCAACCTCGATTATCTGCCACAGGTCGGACTTCGACTCCCCGGGGGGATCAACGGCCTTTTCCCAGAACTGCGTCCTTCTTTCGGCATTTCCGTATGCCCCGGCTTTCTCAACCCACATGGCGGTCGGCAGCACAACATCGGCAAGCTCTGTTGACCTTGTCGGATACGGGTCGGACACAACGAGGAAACGGCCTTCCTTCTTCGCACCCGCCCTGTACCTGAGCACATTGGGCAGGGCCTGGAAATAGTTGTTGCACATCACCCACAGACACTTTATGTCGCCCCTGTCAAATGCCCTCGCCATCTCCACGGAATGGTAACCCGGCTTGGGGTTAATGGTGCCCGGGGGCAGCTTCCATATCTTTTCAGTAAATGCCCTGTGCTCGGGGTTCATGACCACGCCCCTCGGGAGCCTGTGCGCAAATGTGCCCACCTCTCTTGCCGTGCCGCATGCGCTCGGCTGGCCGGTGAGTGAAAAGGGTCCGTTCCCCGGCTCGCTTATCTTGCCGGTCAGAAGATGCAGGTTGTATACGAGATGGTTTATCCACACGCCCCTTGTATGCTGGTTCATGCCCATGGTCCATAAGGAGAGCGTCTTTCTCGCCGGGTCCCCGAAGAGCCTCGCGATCTCGACAATCTTCCCGGCCGGCACCCCACTTAAGCGCGAGGCATATTCAGGCGTATATTTTGAAACGAATCTCTTGTACTCTTCGAAATCAACACTCTCGGCCTTGTCCTTGAATCCGGCGCCGCCGTCGTTTTTGCCGTTTATCTCAAGGCCGTACGGCAGGTCCTGCAGTCCCTTCTTAAATGCGACATGCCGCGATACAAAGTCTTCGTTGACATAACCCTCCCTGATAAGGACATTCGCCATTGCATTGGCGACGGCAAGGTCGGTCTGCGGTTTAAACAGGACCACTATATCAGCGGATGAGGATGTCCTGGTCACCTGTGTGCCGAGGTCCACGTGTCTGACATGTATGAACTTCATCTTTCTGTCGGTCAGCCTTGAATACAGTATGGGATGCATCTCGGCCATGTTGGCGCCCCAGGTGAAAAATGTATCTGCATATTCAAAATCATCATAGCACCCCATAGGCTCATCCTTGCCGAACGTCCTCATGAACGCCGCAACCGCACTCGCCATGCAGAATCTTGCATTGGGGTCGAGATTGTTGCTCCTCATGCCGCCCTTGACGAACTTTGAGGCGGCATACCCCTCCCATATGGTCCACTGCCCTGAGCCGAACATGGCGACGGATTCCGGGCCGTACATCTTAAGCGCCTCGCTGTACTTTGAGGCAATGAGGTCAAGCGCCTCATCCCATGATGCCTCCACCATCCTGCCGTTCTTTCTGATGAGGGGCTTTGTGAGGCGGTCCTTGCCGTACTGAATCTTGGCGAGGAAGTATCCCTTTATGCAGTTAAGCCCCCGGTTCACCGGTGACTGGGGATCGCCTTTGGTTGCAACGATCCTGCCGTTTTTCACGCCGATCATGACCCCGCATCCGGTCCCGCAGAAACGGCACGGTGCCTTGGTCCACCTGATACCACCCGGGTCAGCGCCCGCCTCTCCTGCAAGGCCCAGGATATCCGTTGAAACCCCTGCCGCGCTCAGTGCGGCAGCCGCTGCAGCCGCCTTTAAAAACTTTCTCCGGCTCAGTTGCATGTCTTTCCCTCCTCTTCAAAGTTATGATAAGCGAGATTTACGCTCAAAACGCCGTCCATGCCGGCTATATGATTTGAAACGGCGATCTCCCCGTCCACGCTTTCGGACTCCATAACCACAACAATCCTGTAATTATCGACAACGCTGTTTATCTCCACACCCCTGATACCGGAAAGCTCCTTTTTCACCTGCTCCAGTTTTTCCGGAAGCGTGTTCACCAGTAATCCCGATATGACCATCTCCTACCTCCTTCCCTGTAAAGACAACAGTTGCTTATTCCCACTCTTTTAATCGAAGGGCGGGAATGAATCATTAATTTATAAATTTATAACTAAAACTTAGCAGATAAATCTGAATCTGTAAATATGTCGACAGAACAGGAGAACCTGCGGGAACTCAGGGGTAATGAAGATAGCAGGCGCTAAAACAATAAGATACAAAAAAGGCTTCAGTGAGGAACTCAATAAGGAAAAGGCAAAATATGTCTTTATGGGGGGCTTTAAACAGCCGTCATGACTCCGTCTATCCGGCGCTCTCCCGCCGGCGGAATATATCGTTCTTAACCCACAGCCAGAACAGGCTCCTGCCGCCCTTCAGGGCTGCCCTGAGGTCATTGATATTCCTTAATGCAAGCAACTTCCTCAGCACGAAGCCGGGCCTCGAGTAGAACTTTTTAAATGCGATGCGGCGGAGCTCCGCAACTTCCTCCCTCGTCATCGTATAGGGGACAAATGCCGCCCCCTGGTAGGTAAAATCCGTTAGGTCCCCCGACATTGTTCCATACCTGTCTATATTGTCGTAAAGCTCTGTTCCGGGAAACGGGGTCAGGGCATGAAAATTGGCGATGTCCGGATTCAGCTCGCAGGCGAACTCGATCGTTTTAAGCCCGTCCTCAAAGGTCTCCCCGGGCAGGCCGAAGAGAAACGGCGTATAAACCGTCAGGCCCGCCTCTTTGGCGGCCTTAACGGCCCTGCGCGTCTGCTCGAGGGTTATGCCCTTGCGGACAGCGTTGAGGTTTTTCTGCACGCCGCTTTCAGCGCCCAGGAGTATGGCCCAGCATCCGGCCTCCCTGAACGCCCTGAGGAGAGGCCCGTCCACCTGATGGACGCAGGCGGAGGCAAACCATGTGAAATCAAGCCTGCGTCTTTTTATCTCCCCTGCAATCTGCATGGCCCTGTCATAATCCGCGGCAAGTGTGTCGTCAATAAATTTTATCTCCCTGTAGCCCTGTCTGAGGCACAGCTCTATCTCCTGCATCACATTATCCACGCTGCGGAAGCGTATGCCGTGTTTTCTCTCCCTGTCAATCTGGAAGCAGAAGATACATCTCCGGTTGCATCCCCTGGCGGTGATGATAACCGCCACGGGTTTTCTCTTGTAGGTCGCAGGCGGGGGGATATAGTCCATTGCATCTCCGAGGAGTTCACGCGCGGGAAAAGGCAGTGAGTCAACATCCGTAATAAGGGGCCTGGGCGGATTTTTTATTATTTCATTCCCTTTCCTGAATACAGTGCCTTCAACTCCTTCGAGGGATTTCCCGCGGGACAGCCTGTCCGCCATCTCAACCATAGTGATCTCGCCTTCGCCCGTAACGACTGCATCTATATCCGCTGAGTCCGAGAGACATTTCTCCTGCATTGCGATGGGATACGGGCCTCCGGCTGCTATAAAGACACCCTGAAGCTTCCGCCTGATTTCCGATGCGGTGTAGAGGGCCTTTTTCCAGCCGAAGGTCGTGGAATAGATGCCCGCGATATCGGGCCTGTAGGCGGCGAGTTCATTCATGATCTCATCGTGCCTCATGAATGCGCCGTTCAGGAATTTCACATCATGCCCAGCCTTGAGCAGGGAGGAGGCGACATAAAGAGTCCCGAGGGGTTGCCAGTAGTTGATCTGGGAGCCCGCGGTCTTTGAGGAAAAAATCTCTTCAGGCACCCATGAGGGTATGATAAGGGCGCATTTCATATGGTTATGCCCCTGCGGGAAGCGCTTCCCTTTCTTTCCGCTGCGGTTTCCCGAGGATGTCTTCAGCCACCTCGATGCCGGTCTCGATAGCGCGGTCCATGTTGTAGTATTTAAACATCCCTGTCCGGCCGATGATGTGGAGATTCCGGAAGTTCCGGAGGTATCTCAGGACCCTCGAATAATATTTTGTATAGCCGACCTCAAACAGCGGGTAAGCTCCGGGGACTCTCACCACGCAACTGCCGATCACCTCGTTCTCCCTGATGGCCAGCAGCTTTTCCAACTGTTTCACCGTAAGGGATACCAGTTGGTCGTCGGTCAGATTCCATGTGCCGTCGCCCCTGAAACAGAAGTATTCCGCCACTATGTGGGTCTTGCCCTCCGGGGCCATATGGGGGCTCCAGTTCTTGGGTTCATGAATCCTGCCGAGGCGCATGTCCTGCTCCGGCAGATACATCCATGTAAGGTCGGTCACCCTCTCGCGGTCAAGCATAACCGTCACTATCACGAGGTCCCTGTACTTCAGCTTTGATACTGCATCGAGTATGTCATCGGGCGCCGGCGGAGTGAGCATTTTCACAAGGCCGGTCAGCGGTATGCTGGATACGAATTCACTGCCCCTGACTTCATATCTGCGGTCGCAGTTGGCGGCGATTAGGCTGTTGATGAGAAAATTTTTGTGATTTATCTGCACCGCCCTCGTATTCGTCAGGACAGGGTTTTCTTTCTCTATCTCAGCTTTCAGCCTGTCGGATATCTGCCCTATTCCCATCGGGGGATAGATAAACTTGTCGACAAGGGTGTTGACTTCCTGTCCGCTGAATTTGAAAAAGGCATTCTTTATCGCAACGCCGAGCGAGAGACCGCTTATCCTCTGCGAGACCCATTCCTCACTTATCCATTCAATGCCCCAGACCTTCTCGCTGTATTCCTTGAAATAGATGGTGAACATGGTCCTGCCGAAATGGCTTACCACCCAGTCCTCAAGAGAGATGTTCTTCGGTGTCCTGAAGAGGTTTTTTATCTTTTCCTTGCTGTAGTCGGATATCACCCTCAATGTGGTGGGTATGCCGAGGCCGAACAGGGCATTGGACGGCTTCAGGGGATAGTCGAAGAACTTGTTCTGCATATAGATCTTGCTCTTGCGCGGGACGGTCAGGTATTGCCCTTCAAGCAGCGTCTTCACAAAACGCTCGGTCTTTTCATTCTTGGTGATAAACCTGTGCCCCCCCAGGTCAAACCTGAAATCCCCCCAGCGGATCGTCTTTGACAGACCTCCCACTTCGGAGTCGCCTTCAAACACTGCAACCTGCCGGCCCGCCCTCGACAGGGCGAAGCTCGCCGAAAGCCCTGCAAGGCCGCCTCCCACAACTACTATGTCGGTCCTGTCCTTAATATTCAATTGAGTATCTCTCCATCCGGATATCAAACAAAAAACCAGAAGAACCACCGTTTCACGCGCGTGGCTCTTCTGGAAATGGATATTGCACACAGCATGTCCACTTTACTCGGAAAATCATGCCGTATACTCAATAAGGAATTGCTTAAACGGCGGTCTGACTGCTACTGTTTTCTCTTGACAACCAGCACCGGAACTTCGGCCCTGTCAACCACCTCTCTGCTGACGCTTCCCATGAATAAATGCGATGTCCTCTTGCCCCTTGAACCGATAATTATCATGTCAACTCCCTCTTCATCGGCTGTCTTGAGTATCTCATCAGCAGGATGTCCGCCTTTAACCACAGTCTTTATACCGGTGAGCCCCTTTTCTTCCAATGCATGCTTGTAATGATTCAGGATCCTCTCCGCCTTTTTATCCAGTGCCTCTTTATATTCAGTGCCTGAAAGCGACTCCATGAGGGTGGACATTTCCGCATCGCCTATCATTTCATCTATCAGGGACATACCTTCGAACTTTTCAACATAAACCAGTACAACAGTCTCGGGGCGTACGCACATGCACATTTTAGTGCATATCTCCAGTGCATCTTTGCTGCCTTTTGTTCCGTCTACTGCAATTAAAATCTTTTTCATAGTTCCCACCTCAGATCTCTATACAACAGCATTCAATCTTTTAATGGCCGTAGCCGCCTGCGCCGCCATAGCCGCCGCCGTAACCGCCACCGCCGCCATAGCCGCCTGCTCCACCGTAACCGCCCCCGTAGCCGCCGCCGTAACCACCACTCGCTCCATAACCCGCTGCAGCCTTATGACCCACCGGAGCCCCACCGCCTGCTACATCAGTACGAGGCGCCAAGCTGTAACCTACCAAAAAGGCAAGGATTGCAACTACAATGATGATGATAGCCAGTAAACTATTTTTCATAAACAGATCCTCCCGCCATTCTTTAAAAAGTTACCCGTCTGTTTTTCTCTCTTCTTAACCTTTCTCAATCATGTATATCAGCTTGCCGCCTTCTTCTTTCTTTTCCAGTATCTCATGTCCTGCCTGGTCGCACATCTGGATTATGGTCTCACCCGAAGAAGGATTGTCAAATATCACCTCCAGGACATCCCCTTCTTCCATCTTCTCAAGAGACTTCTTGCAGTAAATCTGCGGATGCGGACATACATATCCACATACATCCAGCATGTATTTACCTTCACCTGTTTTTTCAAATTTCATTGCCATAGTAAACTTCCTCCTTTGGTTTGTTGTTTTTTTGTTTTTTTATTTAAAATGCCTCCATTTCTTTGGCCATTTTTCTTTCCGTCCACCAGTTGAAGAACTTGACGCCTGCATAGCCGCCGAGCACCATGCCCATTCCAAACAGCCATCCACCCGGATCACCGCCGGCTACCCTGATGAAGAATGCGCCTATGTTACATCCCAGGGCGACCCTTGCGCCTACACCCATGAGCAGTCCGCCGCCAAGACCCCATATAATAAGCTCACCCTTCGGGAGTTTGAACTTGAATTCTTTCTTCAGGAGCGCCATTACCATCGCACCGAAGATAATGCCTATGGACATCCACAGCGCAGGGTTACGCCAGAGTTCCGGAAGGCCGTTCATTACGCCGAAAAACACATTATCACGTACGTTCCACCCGAGCTTTTCCATGATCCAGCCGGCAAACTGGGCCTCCTGTGTTGTAATATACCAGTACCCCGGGTCAAACACCTTCCCAGTAATGGATACATCCACACCATGACCCATTCTCGTCAGGAGCTGCCCGAAATTGTTAACACCGAACCTGAGCTGCATTCCCTTCATGGCAAGGATATGGATTCCCGCCGTTATTCCTATGAGGACTCCCATGAAAGTGGTCCTCTGGGAGGCCGTTATTATATTCCATATGCCGGCAAGCTCGTCACTGAAACCGGTACTGCCCTTTTTCTTCCTTCTCTTTTTAATGAAACCCTTCCTCGTATAGAAATAGTATATAAGGAGAAGCACGATAGCGGCGGGGATAATCGTATTGATCAGTGAATCACCAATGAAATATCTTATATTCCCCTCGCCTGCCAGGGACTTTATGGCCTTTGTCTCTGACAGTAGAATCTGTGGCTGGTGGAAGACATATCCTGCAAGATAGTGATCAAACCACGCTGTCATCTTATCCGCGGGAATCCACCTGGTGGCCTCGGCCTTGTCCATCCATGACTGGGGCATCAGCTTGTTGAATACACCGCCTATATCCACGAATATAGCCTGCCCGAAGGCAATCCCGATAATCGAGAGGATGGATGTGCCGTTGCCCTCGCCGATCTTATACAGTGAACCGGATGCGCAACCGCCTGCAAGGACCATCCCGATACCGAAGATGACACCTCCTATCAGTTCGTGAAACCCCAATGGCCCGGGGTGGAAGGTGCTCATGTTCGTTATGGACAGGACGACACCGACAAGGCTGAAAAATATAAGTGCTATCAGTATGCCCACCGCCATTCGCGGCACGCCCGCGGCAAAGAGGTCCCTTGATGCCGAAGCCATGCAGAATCTTCCGTACTGCAGCATCATCCCGTATGCAAAGCCGAACCAGATGTACACTATAAGGTACATGTAGTAAACATTCACCTTGTAATACAACAAGCTGATCAGGATAAGAATACCTGTAACGATAAACGCCCAGACCTGATTTCTTTTTTCGATGTTTTCCACAGGATTACAACCCTCCTTTTTATAAAAATTTGTTCTTGCGGTTTTGAGGATAAGAAGACCACGGGTTGCCGGCTGAAAAGTCACCGGCTCCAGCTTACTTTAAAACGTGAAGTTCCATGTTAATACACATAGTTTGAATAGTCCAATTAAAAAAATTAATCAATTGATTATCAATTTTTATCAATATCTTTTTTCTTTTTAATACCTGTTGTTCCAGTGGTTTTACGTGCAGCAAAACCAGGGGGTCAGTCCTCTGTCAAGTCTCTTACCTTTTTCAGTATCTCCTCAAGAGGGATACCCTTGTCACGGGCGATCTCTTCAAGGGTTTTCTGCATGGCCATCTTTCCGAACTTCCCGTCGAATCCGCAACTGCATATCCCCAGGTCCACAAAGAAATCCGTGGTCTCCGGGTACATGCGCATTATCTCGTCAGCCCTTGATCCCGGCCCTATTTCGGGCTCAACATCGTCACCCATATCCATTTTTTCCGTTTTAATTTAATTTTAAATTATGATAATCTGCTCTTAAGTAGGAAACAAATAAATAATAACATAATCCTGTGAAATATTTCATGCTTGTCTTTTAGCCGGATTGTAGTAAGATATTGTAGAATGAAACGGCTCCGGGATATGCCCCTCACATCGAAGTTTCTGCTCGGCAACGGGGTGATAGTCATCATCTTCTGGTGCATCCTGAATATCGTTATATACGTATACCTGAAGGACAGTATTATCACGCAGACATACCAGAAAACCGACATACTTTTTTCCCATATACAGGCAACAATCGGCTACATACGCAAAAAGGTCAGACCCAAGCTGTTTCATGTCCTTCCCGCCGAGGAATTCGTTCCGGAAGTCATGTCCGTCTCTTTTATGAACAGGGGAATAATGTCGGAATTCAGCAAGCTCTCCCCTGATTTTCAATACCGCAGGGTGGCGGTAAATCCCATGAATCCTGAAAACGCACCGAATGAACTGGAGATGCAATATATAGCGGAGTTCAGAAAAAACAGGACGGCGATAAAGAGAGAGATTATCAATAGGAAGAACAAAAAATATTTCCTGCATGCGCGGCCCGTGATCATGGAGGCCGAATGCCTGGCCTGCCACGGCTCCCCGGAAAAGGCGCCTGCCAAACTCGTCAGCCTCTACGGGACACGCGGCGGATTCAACAGGAAACCCGGAGAGGTCATAGGCGTGGAATCCATAGCAATCCCCCTTGATGAGACCTTCGCGCAGATACGGGGTCTCGTTATATCCATATTTCTCACCGGGATTGTTGGCGTACTGTTTCTGTTCCTGTCACTGAATTACTACATAGACATCGTCGCGGTCAGACCTATAAAGAACGTCAGCAGGTTCTTCAGGTCCGTAGTAGAAGGCAGAAAAGACCTCGATACCCCTTTTACCATGAAAAGCAGGGATGAGATAGGAGGCCTTGCCGATTCATTCAACCGTATGATGGAGTATCTGAAGAATTCCGAGAGAAAGTACAGGCGTATCTTTGAAGGCTCCAGGGATGCGATTATCGTGGCCGACTTCACGGGGGTCATTCACGACATAAATCCGGCCGGACTGGAGCTCTTCGGATGCAGGGACAGGCCGGATACGGCCCGTGCGAAGACGCTCTATGAGCTGTTTCTGAAGAAGGAAGAGTGCGACAGGCTTTTCCGGGCAATGGAAAAAACCGGCTATGTGAAGGACTATGAAACACAACTCACATGTGCCGACCAGAGGCATGTCGATGTACTGATCTCGGCCAGCTTCCTCAAGGACGGCGCAGGCAGGGTCTGCGGCTTTGAGGCGATCATCAAGGACATAACGGAATGGAAGCTTGTACAGGACAGGATGAAGGAAGCCGACAGGATGGCCTCCATAGGCCGGCTCGCCGCCGGGCTTGCCCATGAGATAAACAATCCCCTCGGCATTATCATGGGCTATACGGGGTTGTTGATTAAAGACCTCAGGGACAACGGGCAGGCTGTGGCAGACCTTGAGATTATAAACAGAAATGCAGAGGCGTGCAAGAAAATCGTCGAGGACCTCCTGAATTTTTCAAGGGGAACGGCCTCGGTGCCGGAGCAGATGAATATAAACGCTGTCCTGGATGAAGTGCTGGATATGTTCTCCTACAGGCTCAGGGAAAAGGATGCCGGTGTACAGA
>JAADFS010000072.1 GCA_013152795.1 Deferribacteres bacterium | reverse complement strand
ACCTCGGGCTTGAGGCAATACCCCGGGAACACGCCGCACGACTGACGGACCAGGGCACATGGGGCCTTGAAGAGCTCGTGGCACTGGCCTGCGAATGCTACGATATAAAGATGCAGCAGGCGGGCTTTTAATCACCAGGCGGGTCATTTCCCGCTGTATGTAATACTTACCCCCCTCCCCCTGACCCCCTCCCGCCAGGGGAGGGGGACGTGATGGTGATGTCCTGGCCGGAGAGTCGCCATTCCTTTATCCCCTCCCCCTTGACGGGGGAGGGCGAGGGCGGGGGTGAGCAGGTATCGCGGATAACGCCTCGCAGGCAAACTATTTTGCTGCCGATATTTTATGTGCCCGTAAGGTATAATGAAAAGTTTTTTAAAATGAACAGAATCTGCATCATAGGAATAGGCTTCAGGCCGCTTGACGTAAAGGCCTCGGATATCGTGCTGGGCTCGGACGTTGTGCTTGCCAGCAGCAGGCTGCTTGAGGTCTTCAGGGGCTACAGGGAATACGGCAGGGTAAAAGACAGGATAGTCGTGCACGGCAGTGTCTATGAGACAATTGAGTATATCAGTGACAACTACCGGAAGAAGAGACTCTCCCTGCTGGCCGCCGGTGATCCCATGTTTTTCGGCATCGGGCGGCTTATTGTCGAGAGATTCGGCAGGGACGCCGTGGAGGTATATCCCGACCTGTCGAGCATCCAGGCGGCGTTTGCCGCGATACGCGAGCCCTCAAACAATGCCCTGCTGATGAGCCTTCACGGAGGGCCGGACCCGGCAAAGAGAAGGAGGCCTGAATATGAAATCACGGAGCTTCCGGTGCTCATACAGCAATATGAGAGGATCGCGATCCTCACGGACAGGGTAAACAATCCGGTGGAGATCGCAAAGGTGATACTGAAGTCCCCGGTTTCAGGCCTCACAATGTATGTGTGCGAAAGACTCGGCTATCCTGATGAGAAAATCACGCAGGGGACTCCGGAAGACATATCGCGCCTGTCATTTGAGCATCCGAATGTGGTGATCATCATACGCAGGGGCGACGGCGCGGGGACGGACGCATTGTCAGACCTGAGGTTCGGCCTCAGGGAAACGGAGATCATGCACGCCGGGGGCATGATTACAAAGGACGAGGTAAGGGCGGTTGCAATACACAGGTTGAGACTCCCGCACAGGGGGGTGTTCTGGGATATCGGGGCAGGCTCAGGCTCTGTATCCATTGAAGCCGCAAGGATGTGTCCCGGCCTGAGGGTCTTTGCCGTGGAAAAAAACCGCGAGCAGATAATCCGTCTGAATAAAAACAGGGACAGGTTCAGAACCGCCAACATGGAGATCATACACGGTGAGGCGCCGGCCGCGCTGCAGGACCTCCCTGTGCCGGACAGGGTGTTTGTGGGCGGCAGTTCGGGTAAGCTCGGCCTCACAGTGGATATTCTCGCCGGAAAGATGAAACCGGGAATTATTGTCATCAATGCGGCTACAATAGATACATTAAACGACGCCGTGGGGAGCCTCGAGAGAAACGGATTCAGCACCGGTGTCTCACAGGTTTCCGTTTCAAGGTCCAGAATCATTGACGGCAAAAGACACCTGGCCGCGTTAAACCCGGTATTTATTATCACAGGAGAGAGAAAATGACCGCAGATGATCTGACACGTCTCAAGGAGTGGTTTTCCACTTACACGAAGTCCTTTTATTCGTCCAGTGAAGAGGATCAGAAAAACATACTTCTGAAGGTGGAGCATACCCGGAATGTCTGTGAAAATATTATCAGGATAGCAGATGACGTCTCGCCCGGGGCTAATGAAAAACGGCTGGCCGAGACAGCAGCGCTCTTCCATGATGTGGGGAGGTTTCCGCAGTATGCCCGCTACAGGACCTTCAGGGACGCCGTCTCCACCAATCACGGGCATCTCGGGGCAAAGGTCCTGGCAGAGGAAAACGCCCTTGCCGGTCTCCCGGCGGAGGAGAGGGACCTGATTATTCTGACGGTAAAGTTCCACAATGCATTTGCAATCCCTGACACAGTCGATGAGCGGACGGCCTTTTTCCTGAAAATGGTCAGGGACGCGGACAAGCTGGATATATTCAGGGTATTCATAGAGTATTATGAAAGCCCCGAGGAGGACAGGGCCTCCGCCGTGGCTTACGGATTGCCGGATACACCGGAATATTCGCCCGGCATACTCTCCTGCCTGTTGGAGGGGAAGATTGCATCCTATGTGAACCTGAAGACAGAGAATGATTTCAAACTGATGAAGCTCTCGTGGATTTACGGCATGAACTTCGACATATCCCTGCGCATGCTGCGCGAAAGGGGATATATCGGGAAGATAGCCGGCAAACTGCCGCAGACACCGGAGATACTCTCTGCAATGAGGCATCTGGAGGAATACATATCCGGGAGACTGGAAAATGGACGCTGAAAAACACAGGGTATATTTCATAGGCGCCGGGGCCGGTGACCCCGAGTTAATTACCCTGAAGGGCAGGAGGCTTCTTGACAGCGCGGATGTTGTCATTTATGCCGGCAGCCTCGTGAATCCGGCCCTGCTTGAGGGCCTCAGTGCCTCGCTGCATGATTCAGCGGGCATGACGCTGGATGAGATTATAAATCTTATCAGGGAGTCGTTTGAAACCGGAAAGCGTACTGTAAGGCTGCACACAGGAGACCCCTGTCTCTACGGCGCCATATCAGAGCAGATAGAACGGCTCAGGAAACTGGACATCCCTTATGAGGTGGTGCCCGGGGTCTCATCCGCCATGGCAGGGGCCGCTGCGCTGGGCCAGGAGCTTACCATCCCCGAGGTAAGCCAGACGGTTATATTCACGCGCATTGAGGGCAGGACGCCCGTGCCCGAGAAGGAGAAACTCGCGGAACTCGCAAGGCATGGTGCATCGATGGTGATCTTCCTGAGCATCGGTATGATCGAAAGGGTCAGGGAGGCCCTGCTTAAGGGTTATGCCGAAGACACGCCGGTGGTGGTGATTGAGAAGGTATCGTGGCCTGAAGAGAGGATCATAAGGGGCACGCTTAAAGACATCGCGGCCCTCGTGAAAGAGGCGGGCATCAAGAAGACGGCGCTGATCTATGTGGGAGATGCGCTCAGGGCATCCGAGGGGCCTCTGGGGAAAGAGTCAAGGCTTTACCACAGGGATTTCAGGCATGGATACAGGGGATAGGAGATCACCGGCAGGCCACCAGGCGGCGCGGTATTTTTATGCCGCTGTAAGGATAACAAGTAAAAATCCCCTGAGTAACAGTTGATATCATGTTATTATATCTTAAAGTTTACCTTCAAAGGTTGCATAAACGGGCAGGAGAGTTGCGGGTTGCGAGTTGCGGGTTCAACGGCTATAAGGCGATGGGATTTTAACATAATAGGGTGCAGGGTGCAGTTGTCAGGGTGCAGAAAGAAACAAGTCCCCCCTCCCCTGGCGGGAGGGGGTTAGGGGGAGGGGGCTGAGCTGTTATCCCTGAAGGTATCGCAGATAAAGCTTTCCCGGCAGACTCCTCTGCCCCGCCGGCAGTATTTTATGCCACTGTAAGGTAAGGTTTTGTTGAACAATGCGTGAGGTAGAAAATAACAGAGAAATAAACGGCGCTCATATTGATTATATCGAAAAACTTAAAGATGTGTTATTAAGCTTTCTCAAGGATGAGGATATAAAGGTCGTGCTGTTCGGTTCAAGGGCAAGAGAAGACTCTGTGAACACCTCCGATGTTGATATAGGTATAATCCCGGGGAAAGGCGTTAACCGGAAGAAATTGATTCTGCTTCGTGAATATATAGAAGAGATGAACATCCCCTATAAGGTGGAAATCGTGGACTTCTCCACTGTGTCGGAGGAATTTAAAGAAATGGCTTTCAAGGAGGCCGTGCTCTGGAAAGATTAGAGATCAGATATGAGGATGCTAAAAAGGCGATCGGGACATTAAGGGACATCCTTCAGGAAACCTTTTCCATCATCGTAAGGGATGCAGCCATACAGCGATTTGAATACACCTTTGAGGCATTCTGGAAATTCATTAAAGAATACCTGAGGATAAAAGAGGGCATAGTCTGTAACTCCCCCAAATCCTGCTTCAGGGAAGTATTTACCCTGGGCATCATAAATGAGGATGAGACGGTTAAACTCCTTGAAATGACCGATGACAGGAATATGACATCTCATACATATAAGGAAAAAGTAGCTGAAATCATTTTTGAAAAGTTGAAGACATATGCCCCTCTCATTGAAGATATAATTGGTCGGTTTAAAGTTTAAGTTTATTTCAGCAGCGTATTGTCCGGCAATTCAATAAGGCAAATCGATGCCGAAAAACAAAACAAGCATATTTTATATAACCGGCAACGGACGGAAGCTTGCGGGCAGGATTGCAGGGCTGTATCCTGATGCGGAGATATTGAAGTTCAATTCAGGCATATTCGCGGAAAAGTGGAGAGAATCGGGGAATATTATCTGCATCATGGCCGCAGGCATCGTGGTGCGCGCGGCCGCCCCGCTGCTGAAGGACAAGACAACAGACCCTGCAGTGGTTGTCCTTGACGAAAAGGGCTCCTATGCAATCAGCCTTCTGAGCGGCCACATCGGCGGAGCCAATGAACTTGCAAGGCGTATCGCCGGCCATATCGGCGCACAGGCGGTGATAACAACGGCCTCTGATGTGCAGGGTAAGCTCTCCCCTGACCTGTGGGCAATGGAGAGGAATCTACACGTGGAGGATTTCGATAAGCTCAGGAAAATAAGTGCACGGCTCCTGCGCGGGGAACCGGTACGCGTAAACACGGAATATCCGGTCAGCACGGGCGGGCTCCCCCGGGAATTCGTCCCCGTTGATGCACCGGGGGAGGCGGATATAGTGATATCGCACAGGCTCGTTGATTGCGCCGCCCTTTTCCTCAGACCCAAGAACCTCGTTGCCGGCATCGGTTGCAACCGCGCAACAGCGGAAAGCGAAATCCGGCAAGTGTTTGAGGACGTCTTCCGTGAGGAAGGGCTGTCCGTCCGCTCTGTAAAGTGTATTGCGACCATTGACCTGAAAAGAGACGAAAAGGGGCTCCTGGACTTTGCCCGCAATAACGGACTGGACATTGAATTCTTCTCAAGCAGTGATCTGAATAACGCTGCCATGAGATACGGTATTGCAGAATCCGCATCCGTCAGGACAGCCACCGGGGCCGCCGCAGTGGCCGAACCTGCGGCTCTCCTGGCGGCAAGGGGGCTGTTTGACAACTGTACTCTTATTACACCCAAAAGAAAAAGGGGGAACGTGACATTAGCAATAGCACAGGCAGAATTTACGTTGTAGGAATAGGACCCGGCGGCCGTGAACATCTGACTCCCGCCGCAGAAAAGGCGATCAGGGAGGCGGATGTAATCGTGGGCTACAGGACGTACCTTGACCTTATTGAAAAACTGACCGGGGATAAGGAAGTGCTGTCCTCCGGTATGCGGCAGGAGGTCGAAAGATGCACAAAGGCAGTGGAACTTGCCCGGAGCGGCAGGAGGGTCGCTGTTATCTGCAGCGGCGATCCCGGGATTTATGCCATGGCCGGTCTGGTCTTTGAGATACTGAAGGAGAGTTGCGGGTTGCAGGCGGAGGGGTGCGGGCTGACTCCGGGTATTGAGATCATCCCCGGTGTTCCTGCGCTCAGCGCATGCGCCGCCCTGCTCGGGGCCCCGCTCATGCATGACTTTGCGTCCATAAGCCTGAGCGACCTCCTGACACCGTGGGAGGTTATAGAAAAGAGGCTCGAGGCAGCGGCATCCGCCGACTTTGTAATAGTGATATATAACCCGAAAAGCCGGGCAAGGCGGGAGCAGATCAACCGGGCAAGGGACATTGTCCTTAAGTTCAGGCCCCCTCAGACACCGGCAGGGATAGTCAGGGCCGCCTCGAGAGAGAATGAGAGAATAATAATCACCGGTTTAAAGGATATGCCGGTTAATGAAATCGACATGCAGAGCACTGTAATAATCGGAAACTCCCGGACGTTCACCTGGAACGGCCGCATGGTTACACCGAGAGGGTACGGGAACAAGTATACATTAACACCGCGTAAACCTTAACGTTGCATAAACGGGCAGAGGAGTTGCAAGTTGCGAGTTGCGGGTTCTGAGTTCAGGGTGCAGAATGAAACAGGCCCCCCTCCCCTATCGGGAGGAGCTGAACCGTTACCACTGAAGGAATATTCCGCACGGCATAGTGACTTCCCGTGGGTCGTGTCCGTTGTTCGTGACCGTAAAGACAAAGAAGAGAAACGGCCACACGTTCAACCATGGACTTTGAACAAATTTTCCCGCAGGCTCTCATGCCCTGCAATTGATATTTTCATGCCATTGTACGGTATAATCTAAATAAAAATGGATTCAGATTATGGATTTAATAAAAAAAACCAAGCAGTTACTGAATAGATTGACAGAGCGGAAAGCCTTCTTGAGGGATCACCTGACCGCTGTGTATTTATTCGGCTCCACTGCAAAAGGCAGGGAAAGGGAAAAATCAGATCTTGACCTCGCCTTTGTCTTTGATGAAGATATCTACAGAAAAGAGCCTTTTCTCACGCTTCAGGAAGCAGAGATGACAGCGGTTGAGGTGGGCGCAGAGTTGCAAAAACTCGTGGATGTAATAATTTTAAACGGCGCCTCATTGAGTTTCGCCTACCACACCGTAAGAAACGGCATGTGTATTTATGAACGCGATACTGCCGGCAGAATCCTCTACGAAGTGGCTTTGGACAGTAAATACCAGGACTTCATGCCCTTCATAAAAGAACTGAGAGAGACAAAAAGGAAGGCCCTCTTTGGAAGAGATTAATGCAAAAATATCCGTTGTGCAGGAGAGAGTGAGAAGACTCTCCGGCTTTTCAGGAATATCCTTTGAATCCTACCTTAAGGACTATACAACAAGAGATGCCGTAGAGCGGAATATTGAAGTGGCAATACAGGCATGTATTGACCTTAATGTTGCATAAACGGGCAGAGGAGTCTGCCGGAAAACCTTTATAAAGCGATAGGATATTGGAAATTTAACAGAGGGTGCAGGGTGCGGTTGTCAGGGTGCAGAAAAGAAACAAGTCCCCCCTCCCCTGGCGGGAGGGGGTTAGGGGGAGGGGGCTGTGCTGTTACCCCTGAAGGTATCGCAGATAA
>JAADFS010000071.1 GCA_013152795.1 Deferribacteres bacterium | reverse complement strand
TTCCCATTCCGAACACGGCAGTTAAGCCCTCCATGGCTGATGATACTTGGGCCGCGAGGCCCTGGGAAAGTAAGTAGCCGCCGGATTAATTTATTCCATTGAAAGAAGGATAGTGGCTGCCACTGTCCTTCTTTTTTTATGCCGTATAATCACCGCCATCCTATAAGAAATTTAAATTTACAAATTTATAGGTTGACATGAGAGAATATGCTGGATTATCATTAACTTTATTTTTCAAAGGAGATTTATGGAAGCCCCAATAATTTATCCGGTAAACAAAATTGTAGAAGCAGGCGTGCCGCCATTTGTGGCATTTTCGTGGGTGGCAACGGCACTTATCCTTATTGTAGCCTTCATGGCGCGAAGGTCGCAGAAACTGGTCCCGCGGGGGACACAGAATGTGGTGGAGGTGCTGATCGAATTTTTCGTCGACCTCTCGGAGAACACGATCGGTCATATGGGACGGCACTTCTTTCCTTTTATTGCAACAATCGGAATATATATTCTCGTTTGTAACTTCCTCGGATTAATCCCGGGTTTTTCCGCCCCTACCGATAATCTGAACACAACGGTCGCCCTTGCATTGCCCGTGTTTTTCGCCACTCACTACTACGGGATCAAGACACACAAGTTCAGCTACATAAAACACTTTGTAGGCCCTATACGGTCGCTTCCCGCCCTGCCGTTGATGATTCTGATGTTCGTGATTGAGGTAATAGGACATCTCGCAAGACCCTTGACACTCTCTGTGAGGTTGTTCGGCAATATGATAGCAAAGCACAAGATTCTCCTGATACTGGCGATACTCGCACCGGCGATCGTGCCGACCACCATCCTGGGACTCGGCGTGCTTGTCGCTATCATCCAGGCGTTCGTCTTTGTCCTGCTTACTGCGCTTTATCTTGCCGGTGCAGTTGAAGAGGCACATTAAAATAAATTTCAAATAAAAAAAGGAGGGAAAATTCATGAAAAGGTTTTTTGCATTGACAGTGCTCGTCCTGATTATGCTGAGCATGGCCTCGGTGGCTTTCGCCGCGGAAGCAGCAACATCTTCATCACCTGAAAGCTCAAAATTCATGTACTACAGTCTGGCTGCCCTTGCAAGCGGTATCGCCATCGGACTCGGTGCCTTGGGTGCCGGTGTCGGCATAGGTGTTGCAACAAGTAAGGCATGCGAGGGAATAGCAAGGAATCCCGGCACATCCGGAAAGGTAACCACCACAATGATTATCGGTCTGGCAATAGCCGAGTCCTGTGCTATTTACGGACTCGTGGTTGCTTTAATTATTCTCTTTGTAAAACCGTTTGGCTTCTAAGAAAGTAATCTATTTATAAGCTGAATAATACTGAAGAAAGGCAGGAGACGTCTCCTGCCTTTCTTTATGTATTCCTGCCCGGCAATATCATTTTTTGCCCTGAAACTGTTAAAATCTCCCTGTTGTTTATACGTCGTCCGGTATTTTAATGCCTCTGTAAGGTGAATTTGCCTGAAAAAGGAAATAAATGATAAATTAGTGGTTATGTGAGCTGTATTTACCTTAATGTTGCATAAACAAGCAGGGGAGTCTGCCCCGCTGGTGGTATTTTATGCCACTGTAAGGTTTATGCAGACTGCATGAATTAATACATTTTTAAAAGGAGATGTAGTGGGATTAGTTAACCGGCTTAAACAAGGACTGTTCAAAACCAGAAAATCACTGATTGACGAGACCGAAAGGCTGGCGCGCGGAAGAAAGGTCGATGACAGCCTGCTTGAAGAGTTTGAAGAACTCCTGATTATGGCCGATGTCGGGCCGCAGGCGGCGAACTCGATAACAGAGGCACTGAGAGACAAGGTCAAACAGGAGAAGATACGGAATGAACGCGATCTCAGGGAGGCATTCAAGGAAGAGGTCAGGAAGATTCTCAAGGAAGGGCACAAGGTGATGTGTGCGGGGGAAAACCCGTATGTCATTCTGACTGTGGGGGTCAACGGTGTAGGCAAGACCACCACAATCGGCAAGCTCGCCAGGCGTTTCACTGATCATGGTTTTACCGTGACGCTTGCCGCAGCAGACACATTCAGGGCTGCTGCAATCGAGCAGCTTGAGATATGGGCTGACAGGGCAGGGGCGCAGATCGTCAAGCACAGAAGCGGCGCGGACCCGGCTGCGGTCGCATTTGATGCCGTTGCCTCGGCCAAATCCAAAAACATTGACATTGTCATAATCGATACCGCCGGAAGACTCCATACCAAGTCAAACCTCATGGAAGAGCTGAAGAAAATCAAGCGTGTTGTCAGCAGGGAGAAAGCGTCCGCCCCTCATGAGGTGCTGCTTGTTCTTGATGCGGTATCCGGCCAGAACGCGATCAGCCAGGCAAAGATGTTTAATGACGCAGTCGGTGTAACGGGCATTGCGCTCACAAAACTGGACGGCACTGCAAAAGGAGGGATTATCCTGGCAATAAACAAAGAGACGGATATCCCTGTGAAATTAATCGGGGTGGGAGAGGCGGTTGAAGACCTTCGAGATTTCGATCCCGATGAGTTTGTCCAGGCCCTGTTTGAACCTTGATGCTGTATAAACAGGGCAGGAAAGGCATGCCCGTTCACGGTTCAGGGGTTCAACGGTTATGAGGCGATGATAGAATATTGGGAATAGGTCTCTGTTGCAGGAAATAACGAAAAAAACCAAGACCGTCCTCCGTGTCCGTTTCTGGTCCTTGTCTTTTACGCTCACGAACAACGGACACGCCCCACGGGAAGTCATACACGGGGACGGCTGAACTTTTCAGGAAAGGACAACCCATGAAAAAAGTCCTGCTGTTTATATTCTTTTTGTCTTTTTTGATTCCGTGCAGTCTGCATGCGCAGGAGCTTTCGCTTGATGACCTGTACAGGCTTGCCCTGAAAAAGAGCGAGACAATAAAGATATCGGAAGAGAATGTCTATATTGCGGAGAAGGAGAAAGACAGGGCTTTGTCCACACTGATCCCGAGATTTTCCGCCTTTGGATACCATACCAGGTACTCTGAAGAGAAAAGCGTGAATGCATCCCTCATGCAGCCGGAGTATACCAATGAATGGGGCTTGAGGCTGGACCAGTCTTTCTCACTGAGCGGCAGGGAGCTTACAGCCCTCAGGATCGCCAAGCAGGGAATAAAGCAGAGCCTGCTTGAGCTCAACGCTGCAAAAGAGGAATATCTCTTCAGCGTTGCCTCTTCATATTACAATGTGCTCAAGTCGAAAAAGGCGCTCGAGATAGCGCGTGCAAATGTACAGAGACTGACAAAACACAGGGATGCCGCCAGGACAAGGCTTGAGGTCGGCAAGGCCACAAAGACGGCGCTCTTGCGCGCAGAGGCGCAACTCGCAGGGGCGCAGTCAGAGCTGATCAGGGCTGAAAACAATCTCAGGCTTGCAAAGAGCGTTCTTGCAAGAACAGCCGGTATAAGCGGGGAGTATGATCTCCGGGAACCGGATTCAGACGGTACCACCACTGTCCATGAAGAGGAGCTGAAGCTGTTAATCGGGGATTGCCGGATGGCGGTACTGGATTGCCTCAAAGAGAGGGCGCTCTCGGAGAGACCAGAAATAAAGGGACTGCGCATCCAGAGGCAAATCGCCGAAGACAGGGTCAGATACGCCCGGGGGGCATACTGGCCCAGGCTTTCCATAGAGGGAGTATATTACAGACAGGAAAATGAGCCTTCCACGTCTCTGGAACTGAAAGAGAGAATTTACGGGGCACTGAAGCTGGAGTTCCCGTTTTTTGAAGGGGGGCTCAGGGTGGCGGAAGTCGCTGAGGCAAAGGCGCGCCTGAGACAGGCGGAGCACAGCCTGTCGGACCTGAAGCAGTCCATCAGCGTGGAGGTTGAGAATTCATATCTCAACCTGCTGGCGGAATCGGCCGTTATCTCACGCCTGAAGGCAGAGGCAGCCTATGCACGGGACAACTATAACGCTGTCTCAAAACAGTTCCTTTACGGCCTTGCAGACAGCGTTGCCGTCATGGATGCCAATACGCTGCTTATTACCGCTGAAAGACAGCTCGCCAATGCCGGATATGATTATCAGTTATCGATTTTAAGATTAAGGAAGGCAACAGGGACCCTGTTGAAACAGATTATCAGTGAAAACCGCGAATAAGCCCGCATACTTAAACTGAAGGCAATACCGCGCAACGCCTGTCAAGATTTTATATCGTCTCTTGCGGATTATATTAAAACAAACACCAGGCCGGGCCGGAAGCCCGGCGTCTTATAGAGAAAGCTTATGTTCTGGGTTGTAACGGCATTATACGGACTCGCAAACCTCTACACATTTTTCAAACTCTCATACTTCCTCGATTACGGCATTACGGCAGAGATTCTTTTAGGGCTTGCGGTCCTGTTTCTCAACCTCTCCCCTGCGTTTATTAATTTATACAGCCTCAGGGGCTCCGACAGGTCGGCAAGGATTCTTGCGTACACAGGCTACATGTGGATGGGGTTTCTTGTTGTCTTCTTCCCTTCGGGAATACTTCTGGAAATTTATAATTTCATGGTCCGGTACAGTGAGTTCAGTTCGATGGCACTGTCTCCGGCTTCGGTATTCCTGATCCCCTTTTTCGTTTCTGTTCTGGCGAATATTTACGGTTACTTTGAGGCAAAGCAACTGTGCGTCGAGCGTTTGACAATCAAGACTCCCAAGTTGCCGGCAGGTGCCGGCACGCTGAGAATAGTGCAGATTTCCGATCTGCACCTGGGGATCATCATCAGGGGCGAGACACTGGAGAAGGTCATCGACAGGACTGAAAAACTTGATCCCCACATAGTAGTCTCAACAGGCGACCTCGTTGACGGCGTTACCATGCATATCGACTACCTGGCGGACAGGCTCGAGAAAGTGAAACCGCCTCTCGGCAAGTTCGCCATAATAGGCAATCACGAATTTTACGGCGGACTGAAAAACACCCTGAAATTTCTCGATGCCGCCGGGTTCACCGTGCTTGAAGACCGTGCCGTCACCCTGGAAAACATGATTCAGATAGCAGGGGTAAGCTACAACCCTGAAGGCAAAAAACACCGGGAGCAAAACAGCAGCACCGTTTCCGGAAGGGAACTCCTCTCCGGGCTGCGGCATGATATCTTCACCCTGTTGTTAAAGCACACATCCGATGTTGAGGAGGGGACCACAGGACTCTTTGACCTCCAGCTTTCGGGGCATACACACAAGGGGCAGATGTTCCCGATAAACCTTGCCACAATGTTTATCTTCAGGCATCATTCGGGTTTCACACAACTGCCGGAGGGCTCCGCCATTTATGTCAGCCGCGGAGCCGGGACCGCCGGGCCTCCGGTGCGCTTTCTTTCAAAGCCTGAGATAACCCTCATTGAAATCATCCCTGAAGGCAAAAGCTGATGTTGCATAAATGTAGCCTCACCTTAATGTTGCATAAACGGGCAGAGGAGTCTGCCGTAAAACCTTTATAAAGCGATAGGATATTGGAAATACCTCTCTGTTGCAGGAAATAACGGAAAGTGGAGTTCCAAAAGACGTCAATATGTTGTGCAGAATATTCCCTGAAGGTATCGCAGATAAAGCTTTTCCGGCAGACTCCTCTACCCCGCTGGCAGTATTTTATGCCACTGTAAGGCTCGCTTGCCCGCTGGCGATGGTTTTTGCCGGATGTGAGGTGAACCCTGAACTTTGGACAGGGTTTTTGTATAATTAGTAATTAAAATCCGACAATGAAACAGGAGGCGGTAATGGAAGTAAAAATCAACAAGGGTATTTTATCACTGGTTGAAGGTGACATAACAAAGCAGGATACCGATGCAATCGTAAATGCCGCAAACAAAAGCCTCAGAGGCGGAGGAGGTGTGGACGGTGCTATCCACAGGGCCGGAGGCCCGAAGATACTTGAGGAATGCATAAAAATAGGAGGCTGTGAAACAGGCGAGGCGGTCATAACCACAGGGGGTAATCTCAGGGCGAAATATGTGATACATACGGTCGGACCTGTTTACAGGGACGGGCTTCATGGTGAACCGCGGCTGCTTGAAAACGCATACAGGAACTGCCTGAAACTCGCGGCAACAAAGGGTATAAAAAGTATTGCCTTTCCCTCCATCAGCACAGGGGCCTATGGATACCCTCTGGAGGAGGCCGCTGAGATCGCCCTGAAGACAGCAATAAACTGCCTGAAGGAGGATACCGGCATTGAACTGATCCGTTTTGTCCTGTTCGGTCAGAACGCCCTGTCGGTATATGAGAAAAAACTGAAAGAACTCATTTAGTCTTCAAGGTTGATGTACATGACGCCCTTTGAAGATGTCAGGCGTATCTTTTCAGGGCGTTTTTCCGGAACCTTCTCAGGAGACTCCCCGGAGACGGCTTCATAGGTCTCTTCCGAAGGTTCGGCCGGTTCAGCCGGGGCCTCTCCCTGGGCGGCCTCGGGGCTTGCGTGCAGTAATTCCTCGGGCCCTTCCCCGTCACCTGTCTCAGGGGATTCCGCCGGGCTCTTCTCTCCACCGGCCAGTGTCCTGTATGCATGGGCATATGCGAGCATGGTGACAGGCATGGTCACAAACAGGCCGACAACAAACGCCAGCGCTCCTGCAAGATTTATCAGTCCGAGCAGCAATCCAAACAGAAAGAGGTCCCATTTTGCCCCTTTGGTGGCCTTGCTGCTGGCCTTAAGCGCCTCTATGGGTCCGAGATTCCTGTCAACAATAAAATAGGGAGTGAGGCTGAACTTTACCGCCCATATAATTCCGGGGACCACCAGCAGGACAAACCCCGCCATGATGATAAGTCCGTACAGGAAGGTACCGCCAATAAATTTAAACAGGAGATCAAAAGACGAAAGAAGATCATCCAGCTTTCCCTTTGTCCCGTCACAGAATTTAAGGCTCACCTTTATCAGCCCCATCTGGACAACAAATCCGAGGAACCAGCCTGCCAGGAAAAGCGTAAGGCTTATAAGCGGAAATTTTTCTGCGAAGCGGCCTATGATACCCGGGAGATTCTGGATTAAAGATGCAACCAGGAGAAGCACAATAAAGAATCCCAGATTGCCCTTTACCGTCTCCCACCCGAATCTTACGGCGTCTGCCATGGAAAATCTTCTCTCGCTCATATTATCAATATCTCCTTTTCATATATAAATTCAGCGTGTCACCGTTTTACGCTGTCCCCCTCCCGTGTCAGCCTATACATCGCATTAAACACCGGCGGGCAGGGGAGCCTGCCGGTTTATGCAACATTAAGGTTAATAACTTATCGGCAGACGTGGTAATATACTTTAATGGAACGCCGAGTCGCATTTTCAGAGGCAACACACGGCCTGTTCAGGCTGAGATCGGATTTCAGGCCCGCAGGGGACCAGCCCAAGGCCATTGAAGCGCTTACCGATGGTATCAGGAAAAACATCAGGCATCAGGTTCTTCTCGGTGTTACGGGATCAGGCAAGACATTTACAATCGCCAATGTGATTGCAAACTTCAACAAGCCCGCCCTTGTCATAGCGCACAATAAAACACTCGCGGCCCAGCTCTACGGCGAATTCAGGACATTCTTTCCGGACAATGCGGTGGAATATTTTGTGAGCTATTATGACTACTATCAGCCCGAGGCATATATCCCGTCAACAGATACATATATTGAAAAAGACGCCATGATAAACGACGACATAGACAGGCTCAGACACGCGGCCACCCGCGCCGTGCTTGAAAGAAACGATACCATTGTAGTGGCATCCGTCTCATGCATCTACGGCATAGGTTCACCGGAGGACTATCTCGGCATGCATCTGTTTATCGAAGAGGGGATGCATACGGAAAGGGATGCCTTTCTTGCCCGGATCGTGGACATGCTCTATGAACGGAGCGAGGACTTCAGGAGGGGCACATTCAGGGTAAGGGGTGATGTTGTCGAGATATTTCCCTCATTTTCCGGTGACACGGCGATAAGGGTCGAATTCTTCGGGGATGATATCGACGCTGTGTATGAATTTGACCCCCTGTCAGGCAGGGTATCAAGGCGTCTTTCAAAGGTCGCCCTTTATCCCAACAGCCACTGGATAACCCCGAGGGACAGGATTGAGAGGGCGCTTGCAGCAATCAACGCCGAGCTCGAGGAAAGGCTGGAGTTCTTCCGCAGCCAGGGCAAGGAGACAGAGGCAAAGAGGCTCGAACAGAGGACAAGGTTTGACATGGAGATGCTCAGGGAATTCGGCTACTGCCACGGAATAGAAAACTACTCGAGGCACCTGAGCGGAAGGGCACCGGGCGAGCCGCCTTTCTGCCTTATAGATTATTTTCCGGAGGACTTTCTGATAATAATAGATGAATCGCATGTAACGATTCCACAGATACGCGGCATGTATGAAGGAGACAGGTCAAGAAAGCAGACACTGATCGACTTCGGTTTCAGGCTGCCTTCGGCCCTCGATAACCGGCCGCTGAAGTTCAGCGAGTTTGAACACAGGGTCAAGAGGGCGATCTATGTCTCCGCAACACCGGCTGAATATGAGATCAATAAGTCAAACCACAGGATCATAGAGCAGATAGTCAGGCCCACGGGACTGAAAGACCCGCCGATAGAGCTGAGGCCTGTGTCAGGCCAGGTGGACGACCTCCTGAAGGAGATCCGGAAACGGGCGGCAAGGGGGGAACGCGTGCTTGTAACCACCCTGACAAAGAAAATGGCCGAGGATATTACCGCGTATTATACGGACCTGGGGATAAAGGCAAGATACCTGCACTCGGATATCGACACTCTCGAGAGAGTGGAGATTTTAAGGGACCTGAGGCTCGGGAAATTTGATGTGCTTGTCGGCGTAAACCTGCTCAGGGAGGGGCTCGATATCCCCGAGGTCTCGCTTGTCGCCGTATTTGATGCAGACAAAGAAGGGTTCCTGAGATCAGCCCGCTCCCTTATCCAGACAGCAGGCAGGGCCGCGAGAAATATCAACGGCATGGTTATATTCTACGCAGACACCGTGACCGGCTCAATGAAGACTGCAATAGACGAAACGAACAGAAGACGCAGGATTCAGGAGGAGTACAACATCAGAAACAACATAACGCCGGAATCCATCAAAAAGGATATCACGGATATACTGAGCTCAATCTACGAGGCGGACTACTGGACAGTGCCTGTTGTGGCGGAGGAACGGATCGAATATGAGGATGAATCCGAAATAGCAAAGCTCGAAGAGGCCATGAAACAGGCCGCTGAAAGACTCGAGTTCGAAAAAGCCGCTGAGCTGCGGGACAGGATAAGGGCGCTGAAGGAAAGGCTTCTTGTCCTCGGAATCAGGAATTAAGCCGTGGCAGCATATAAGCATATCTGCCACGGCTTTTCACCCAGCACGTTCTGTTTTCACTCTGTCGGATAACCCTTCTTTGTCCAGCCCGGGAATCCTTCCCTGAGCCAGTAGACATTCTTGTATCCGTTTTTGACCAGCCTGACAACGGACTTATATGACTTCCAGCATTTAGGGCCATTACAGTAAACAACTATCGGCGTGTTCTTGTCTTTCGGATATTTCTCCAACTGGAACTTGTCCTTGCTTGGATCAAAGTCAGGGCTCTTGGCGCTCTTTTCTTTATAATAGGCGGAGATTGCGCCCGGGATATGGTTTTCCACGTACTCTCCCTTTTTTCTGGCATCGTAAATCTTGACCTTGCCGAGATTCGCCTTGACCCACTCTGCATCAACAACGGTCGCTCCCTCAATCGACTCGGGGGTGACGGGTTTCCCGGCGGTCGCCTGCCCTGCCACCAGCAGTATCGACAGTGCCGCCAATATTGTCAGAGCTTTTCTCATCCAACTTTCCTCCTTTGAAAATTTCAGTTGCTGACCTGAAGGTCTTCATTTATTGCCTGTGTTACCGGTAACTCCATGGCATCACTGTTGCCGCGCCCTGTCTTGAAATACGAAGTCTGTTCAATGATCTTCACGGTGAGGGCTGATAAATTGGAAGCCGCCTTTTCCACCTCCTTTGCAAGGGCGAAGTGTTCATTGATAATCTCCGATATATATTCCATGTTCCGGCTGACAT
>JAADFS010000070.1 GCA_013152795.1 Deferribacteres bacterium | reverse complement strand
GTCAAGTGAGGGCTGACAGGATAGAGATAAGATGGCCGTCCGGGAGTGTTTCGAGACTTGAGAATGTTGCGGCCGATCAGCTTATAACGGTGGTTGAAGAATGAAAAAACCTTACTTGAAGAAAGGGGTTATTTGGTAATATGAATTTCAGGGAGACTTCATACTGGAAGATTTTTCGCCTGGTATTTGTAATATTTTCACTTTATCTGCTCGGCGATGCCTTTTACCGCTGGGACGGTTTCAGATATTATGCGTCCTTCCCGGAATTCATACCCGCCGTAGCCCTTGTATTGATTCTCTGGAGCATGCTGGCTCTGATTGCAGCGCTGCTGGTGTGGCTGGCCTATATTGCGGTGAAGGGGACGCTGAGGGCCGTCAAGTCCGGAATCATGGTGGAACATTTCCTCGTGTTTATATGCATATCCATCATCACGGGAATAATTCTCTGGATTGTTAAATTCCTGACTCTGAAGTATCTGTTTATTTTAATTGAATGGAAGCTTTACATTATACTACCTGCCGCCGGCGCTGCGATACTCGTTTCCTGGCTGCTGCGCAACAGGGCCGTACAATGGATCGGAGTAATCCAGCAGCGGATTACTCCGCTTGTTTGGTTGTTCGGTTTTCTTGTAATAGCCGCCCTGCCGGTGGTCACTTATCATACGTGGATAAAACCGCAAGGCGATACCGTCTTCCTGGCAAAGACAAAGGCTGCAGAGACTCCGGTCACCGGTAAGCGGCCCAATATAATACTGGTTACGTTTGATGCCATGACAGCACGCGACATGTCTGTTTACGGATACAGCAGGCCTACTACACCCTTTCTTGCTAAATGGGCGTCGGAGTCGGCATACCTGTTTACAAACGTCAAGGCGGAAAGCTATATAACCACACCGACTACGGCAAGCCTCATGACCGGAAAGAGGCTGTGGACGCACCAGACCTACCAGATAGCAGGTTCATCCAAACCTGTTAAAAGCAACATAGAAAGCCTGCCGCTGGAGCTGAAAAAGAGAGGCTACTATAACATGGCATTTATAGTAAACCCCTTTGCATCCGTCAGAAAGCTCGGAGTCTCCGGCGCCTTTGACATTGCCCCTGTAGAGACGGGGTTCAGCAAGCAGGCCACACTCTTTGGAAAGGTGGATGATCTGCTCTACTCTGTATTCGGAAACAGGATCCGCCTGTATGACTGGATTGTCCAGAGGGATTTTATCTTTTTCAAGATACTGAAAAACCTGACCCAGAACTTTTCAAAAACAACTGCTCCGCCTGAGAAGGCGTTCAATAAATTTTTATCAATTCTCGACCGGAATCCGCCGGAGCCGTTTTTTGTATGGATTCATCTCTATCCGCCGCATGATCCGTACCTGCCGCCGGAGCCCTATATGGGGATTTTCGATTCCTCACCGGCCCTGAGGACATACAAGAGCCAGGAAGATGCAGTTGACCGTGCCATGAAATATGTTGATTCCGACCCGGCACGCCATTCATTTCCACCGGATGCACAGAAGGAAGTCGATATCCTGAGGGCGCGGTATGACGAATTCATAAGGTATTGCGATAAACAGTTTGAGGACTTCATGGCGGAACTGGCGGCAAGGGGTAAACTGAAAGACAGCGTGATTATTTTATCTTCGGACCACGGAGAGAGCTTTGAACACGGCCTCATAAAACACGGCAATGATAATCTTTACGAGCAGATAACTCACATTCCCCTTATTATCAGTGAGCCTGACCAGACCGGTGGCAGGACTATTGATATATTAGCCGAACAGATAGACATCCCCGCCACCATACTGGATCTGGCCGGTATACCTGTACCATCATGGATGGAAGGGCGTTCACTGGTTCCCCTGATGCGCGGCCGCACACTTCCGGAGAGGCCTGCCTTTTCAATGGCACTTGAGGGCCAGCCCAGCAGGGGCCACCGGATTGTAAAGGGGAGATTTGCAGTCTGGGAAGGCGACTACAAGCTGATACATTATCTGCAGAGAAAGATATCACTGCTTTTCAACCTGAAGGAAGACCCGGGTGAATCAAATAATATCTTTGATAAAGAACCTGAGGTGGGGAAACGCCTCCTGAAGCTCCTCATGAGCAACCTGAAAGAGGCCAATGAAAGGATAGCACAACAGAACAGGCGGTAGGATGAATAAATATCTTCTCAACAATCATCCCTATTACGAAAGGATCATCAGGTGGTGGCTGATTTTCCTGGTGTTTTTTATACCGTTTCAGCGAAAAACCGTGGGATCACTGACAGTCCTGGCCTGCGGCTTGTTCAGCGACACCGGCTGGAGCAACATGACGGGAAAAGTGGCCCTTCTCAGCCGGATTGATGAGGTGACACTTGCCGTGCTGCTTCCGGTCTCATTAATGATTTTCTGGAAAAACAGGAGCCGTATCGGCGGAATATTCTGGATTCTCGTAATACCGTTTATTGCCGTGGTCCTTGCAGGCTCCATATCGGGTATTACAAACGAAAACTCCCTGCGGATTACCTCTCTCGGGATATTCGAATATGTGAAAAACTTTCTTTTCATCTTCGTATTTGCTGCTTTTTTCAGGGAGGCGGATCAGGTCAAGAAAATATTCCGGGTATTGTTGTATTTAGCCATGTTTCTTTGCGTGGTTGCAGTGATCCAGGAGGCATGGGCGCTTGCATCCAAATACATCATCATGCAGAAAAAGATCACGCTTTTTGACCCCCTGATGTTTCAGAAAGATAAGTGGCGTATGGGTATGTACAGGGCCACCTCTCTGGTCGGCCATTATAACATCCTCGGTTTTTTCAGCCTATTGGTGCTTACGCTGTATTTTTTCACTGTGAAGAAGATAAGACTGCCGGTTTTCATTATCCTTTCCGCTGGAATTGCCGTGAGTGTATCGAGAATGAGTTACCTAGGCTTCGCTATTTTGATCCTGATACAGGTTTTCAGGGGCAGAAAGTGGCTCCTGGCCTTTATTCTGCCGCTTGGGATATCCCTGATCTACATGAGCACGCTGGAAGATTTCAATATCTCCAAGATAGCAAATGTGCCGGGTATTTTCAAGAAAAAGCAAAAGGCCAATATATTCACTGTTCCGTACAGGGAATATGCGAGGGGCAAGGCAATGGAGATATGGAAAGACCATCCGGTATGGGGAGTAGGTCCCGGTATGTTCGGCGGGATAGTGTCGGTTATATCACATTCGCCTTATTATGAAGAGTACAATTTCGATCAGGAGATGGAACTGGTGGATTTTCTGAATAGCTGGAAGAGCCTTGACCAGTTCTGGCCCCAGATACTCGCCGAGATGGGGATTGCCGGTACACTCGCTTTTGTGGTGTTGCTTGCTTCATGGATGATATTTTTTCTGATATTGATCAGGCGGAAGGTACCTGATGATATGAGAGGATTTTTTACAGGGCTTGCAATATTTATGATTATGGTTATTATTTTCTCTTTCGGCAACCCGTTGAAGAGCCCGGTAATAGTTGTATATTCCGCTCTTTGCGGCATGGCGACAGGGGCTGCCTTTTTATGGAGGGGCGCCAGTAAGAAACTATTTTAAAAATCTTCTAAAAAAATGTTATGCTAAATTTAACCCTGAGGGGGTCACATAAACGGGACGGGAAACCCTGGCCTCTATTAATTTCAGGTGAGGAGGCTGTTGCACAAGCCTTTTGTCTTGTCACGCTGAACGTGTTTCAGGTCTCACACCATCTTGATTTAAGAGATTCTGAAATGAATTCAGCACGGCATATATGGTTGTTTCTTGTTTGTGCAAAAAACCTGAAGTCCTGAGAAAATCTCATAAAGATGGCTGTCAAACATAAATCAATGATGAAACAATTGCCTTATCCCAAGGAAATGTGCCTTATACTCACGTACAGGTGCAATGCAAAGTGCAATATGTGCAATGTGTGGCACAATCCCACAAAATCCTCGGAAGAGATAACCGTTGCGGATATTGAAAAGATACCCTCAGGGTTAAGATTTATAAACATAACCGGAGGCGAACCCTTTATAAGGCGGGATATTGATGAGATTATCGGAGTTATACGCCGGAAAACAAAACGGATAGTGATAAGCACCAACGGTTTTTTTACGGAAAGGATCGTGGAATTGTGCAGGAAGTATCCTGACCTGGGAATCAGAATCAGCATAGAAGGCCTTCAGAGGAACAACGACACCATAAGGGGAATTCCCCATGGGTTTGACAAGGGGCTCAGAACGCTGCTCATACTTCGCAGGATGGGCATCAAGGACATAGGTTTCGGTATGACGGTGCAGGATATGAATTGCAAGGACCTGCTGCCGCTTTATGAACTGTCCAATGCCCTTGATTATGAATTTGCCACGGCCACGCTTCACAACTCCCATTATTTTCACAAACTTGACAACCGTATTGAAGACAAGGACATGGTATGCAATGAATTTTCAAAGCTTATCGAGGACCTGTTGAAATCGAACTCCGTGAAGAAGTGGTTCAGGGCGTATTTCAACTTCGGCCTGATGAATTACATATACGGCGGCAAAAGGCTCCTGCCATGTGAGATGGGCATGGAATCGTGCTTTATTGACCCTGACGGTGATGTGCTTGCGTGTAACGGCATGGAGGTAAAGGTATCCATGGGGAATATAAAAGATATGACGTTCGATGAGATATGGAACAGCGAAAAAGCTGAAGAGGTCCGCAGGCTGGTCAGGAACTGCGACAGGCAGTGCTGGATGGTCGGCAGCGCCGTGCCCGCAATTATGAAATACATCCACAAACCGGCCCTGTGGGTCATCAGGAACAAGCTGCGCGTTACTTTAAGGAAAAAACCCGCCTTATGCCTTCCGGACGGCAGGGAATGCTGCGTATAGCGCTTTACGTTACGATAAACTATTGTCGTGTTACATTGGTATCACTGGTGTCTGTCATTTTGAGTAGGTGCATGGCGCGCCATGCACCTATTAATCTTAATATTGCATAAACGCGGCAAGGGAGGCTGCCGTAAAACCGGCAGGCTCCCTTGCCCGCAGGCGATGTTTTTATGCCACTGTAAGGTGAGGATTGTGCCCGGGAAGGATTTTAAGATGAAGATAGCGGTGGTTGGCACGCGGGGTTTCCCCGGCGTGCAGGGCGGCGTGGAGACGCATTGCAGGCAGTTGTATCCCCGCTTGGCTGATCACGACTGCGATATCACCGTCTTTGCAAGAAAGCCCTATGTTGATTCAGAGCCCTACACGTATAACGGTGTATACATAATACCGCTGAGCTGTCCTGCAAACAAATTCCTTGAAGCCATTGTCCATACCTTCAAGGGGGTGTTGAAAGCACACGCCATGAAGCCGGATATCCTGCATATTCACGCGGTCGGGCCTTCCCTCTTTGTTCCTCTCGCCCGCCTCCTCGGCATGAGGGTCGTGATCACAAACCACGGCCCTGATTACAACAGAAAGAAATGGCCTCCTCCGGCTAAGATGTTTCTGAGGTTCTGCGAGAGGGTGGGCGTTGCTTTTGCAAATGAGGTGATCGCCATATCGGGCAGTATCGCAGCGGATATAAAGAGCAAGTACGGCAGGGACAGCGTTGTCATCCCCAACGGCGTGGACCTGCCGACCCCGCTGGATACGGAAAGCGCCCTGAGAAAATACGGCCTGCGCAAGAGAGGATACGTGCTGGCTGTCGGCAGGTTTGTCCCTGAGAAGGGATTTGATGACCTGATAGGTGCCTTTAACAGACTTGCGCTGAAAGACATGAAACTCGTGATCGCCGGTGATGCGGACCACGAAGACAGATACAGCCGGGCACTGAAGGCCAGGGCCCGCAGCAATGAGAACATTGTATTGACCGGATTCATAACAGGCCAGCCCCTGCAGGAGTTATACAGCCATGCAGGGCTGTTTGTTCTTCCATCGTATCATGAGGGGCTTCCGATAGTACTGCTGGAGGCCATGAGCTACGGGCTGTCGTGTATAGCGAGCGACATACCGGCCAACAGGAATGTGGAGCTTGAGAGGGAGAGATTTTTTGAAGCCGGTAATGTCACATCCCTTGCGGAGAAGATGAAGGAATTCATAAACAGGCCGTGGGAGGCCGCCGAGAGAAAAAAACAGATTGACCTCATTAATGAAAAATACAATTGGGGTAAAATAGCCGGCGACACACTCGATGTCTATAAGAAAACCGCCCGGTGATCTTACCTCTATTCTGTAGTAAAGCTTCTTACCTTGCTCTCTGTCTTTCCGCCGTTTCCGTCATAGGCTATTACCTTCCAGTAGTATGTGGTTCCGGTTCTCAGGCCCGATACTGTCTGTGATACCTCATCGCCCTGCTGTGTGACTATCTCAGGAGATGACGTGCCGCCCCCTGAACCGCCTGAGCCGCATGATACTGAAAGCACGGCAACGGTCAGCATTGCAATCAGCAGGACGGCCATTTTCCTCCTGCTCCCTGCGCTGCCCGCCATAACTATTCCGAATATCATCAGTCCGGCGCCTGTGCCTGCATAAAATACGTTGTTTTCGCTACCTCTTGCCAGCAGTGCGTTACCGGTGTCGACACAGCCTGTTGCGAAATCACTCCCCTTGCATATCTGAAGCTTGTAGCTGACCGGATCTCCGTCAGGGTCGATGCTTTCTTTCCACACGAATTCAACTGTTGTTCCCAGGCCTGTGAGGCCATCGGCCGGGTATATAAGCTGCGGGACCGAGGGGGGAGTGTTAACCTCTATATAAGTTGCTGTTATATCTCTTCTTACGGTACCATCAGAATCCGTGACCGTCAGTTTTACTGCATAGTTGCCGGGACTATCATAAGTATATGAAGGGTTCGGGTCCGTTGAATCAATAACGCCGTCATTGTCAAAGTCCCATTCATAGTTGTAAAACTCGCTGGAATTGCTTGTGAAGTTTACCGTAAGCGGCGGTGAGCCACTTGCCGGAGAGACCGTGAGGTCATGTTCGACTGCACGGAAAACCTGGTTCGCGGGAATATTGTAAATTTCCTGCTTGATGCCGCTCGGCCACTGAATGGTAAGGCGGTCCACCTGAGTATTGTCTTTCAGGCCGAAGTGCAGGCGCTGGTAGTTCTGCGAATACGCATGGATACCCCCGTCCTGTTCCCTCAACTGCGTTATTCCGTGGTGGCAAGCACCCTTGCTCCGATGCCGTCGCGGTTTGAGACCACTCCCTCCAGGTCTATCTCCAGCCAGTTATTGGAATTGCCGGTATTCCTGAAAAGTTGGTCAGGGCCTTCTGTAATCGAGCTGGAGAATTTTCCGTTGGTGAGGAATATGTCCATAAAGCCGTCTTCATCGTAATCGGCAAGCGCCACGCTTTCACCCAGGCCCAGACGGCTCCCTTCAGCTCCGTGTCCCCAGAACCTCCGGAAGGTGCCGTCGCCGAGGTTTTCATACAGGATGTTTTCAAAATTCTTGACAATGGACCGACATACCAGGTAAATATCCACATCCATATCATTGTCAAAGTCTGCTGCCGCCACTGAATGGCATGCAATGGAGGTGCCTAACCCCGCATCAGCAACTTGCCGGAAACCACCGTCTGCCTTTTGAATAAACAGCCGGTCGGTTTCTTTACCGGTTGGGTTGTCAAAGCCGATGGTATCAAAGGGTTCTGAAATTGAGGTATCTGCATCAATGGAAAGGTGAAGCATGAGCCATTTGTTGCTCCGGACTGAAAGTTTCCATTTTCCAGTGTTAGTGTCATATCCTATGAATATTCCAAAGTCGATACCGGTTGTGTCGGGCATTCCGGCTGCAGCAGTAGAGGAGCGTGTAAATATCGTAGTCGTTGGCTGATCGCCATTTAGGCCAATATATATAGGGTATATACCATTCTCATCGGGTTTGATCTGAAACGATTCTATTTTAAATGTGACATTGCCTGATGCGGTGAAAGAAAAGCTTTTATCAGGATCGACAGATGTCATAATAATTCCCGCCCTGATGGTGGTGTCGTCATATTTAATCACAGAAGAGTTTATATATGCCCTTGCAAAATAAAAATCGGTCAACAGGTCGCCGTTGAAATCAGCGACGGCCGCATCCTCTACCGCACTGGTTGAAAGCCCGAGTGTACCGGTAATGTCATTAAAAGGCACCGTGTCATACTGGTAGACACGATGGGGAGATGTGCGCGAAGGGTATGAATTTGAATATATCACGAGCGCCGGAGCATTGCCGCTGCCCAGATGGGTTAACTGCGCAAAGACCGGGTCACTGCCCATATTGGTTTCGATGCCTGTCAGGGCATTATCATTTGTGAAATAGCCGTTCTGCTGAGTAAAGAGCGCTGATTGTGCTTGATCATCACAGGTACGCTTCAGGTTTGAAAGAAAGATATCAAGATAACCGTCCCCGTTCCAGTCAAACCACAATGGTGTACGACCCCTTCCCTCCGGGTAATCCAGGCCGTAGTCGGCTGCCTTGTCCTCAAGCGACAGGCCGTCATTGTTAATTAAAAACTGGTTTGCCCCTATTCCGCATCCGCTGCCCCCTCCGACAATCTGGAACAGGTCCTGGTCGCCGTCATTGTCAAAGTCGGCCCAGGCCGCGCCGTGCATGTCGGAGGCATTGTTGTATGTGACCAGGTCCGTGGAGTCCGTGAACGTGCCGTCCCCGTTGTTGATATACAGTACCGGTTTCCGGGCGTGATGGCTGATCCAGATATCGGGCAGGCCGTCGCCGTTCATGTCGCCCCAGGACACGCCGAAGGTCCTTCTGGGAGAGGCATCAATTCCTGCACCCTGCGTTACCTCCACAAACTGTCCGGACCGAATCGCGGCATGCACAGGTTCAGTGCCCAGCCATGAACCTGTCATTATTAACAGGAGAGCAATCAGCGCGGCTGTGAATAACGAAGGGCGTGCTCCCGGTATGTTGTTGATAGAATAATCCGGTGCATGACCGGTCTCGAGATACTTGTTGTCCATCATAAAATCTCCCCTGTCCCCTCTTTTTACAGAGGGATGTTAGTGATTTGTTTTTATTGAAAGAGGCCCTTTCAATAGTCTTTTCCTGTTGTCGCGCCGCACAGGCGCAGCGTAATTATACTTTCTTGGCAGTAAAAGATTTTTTCTCTTTTACGGGTATGTGAGAGTAATGTATTTCAGCGCTTCCGGAAAAAGCTCAAAAAAATTCGATATTATAACAATAATATCAGACAATGTCCATATATGTCAACCTTTTTTCCACAGTGTTACAAATGCTGACACTTTTTCTCTTTTTCCATTCCCTGGTTAACGGAAGGGGGATGAACTATTACATGTATAATAGTATAATAAAATATCTTTATAAAATTTTTATAGAGGGGAACCACCCTGAAATAATGGAGAAAATCACAAAGGATAAAAGCACCAATGTCATATGGCACCGTGCCACGGTTACAAAGGAGAGACGCGAACGGCTGAACGGGCACAGGAGTGTAATCCTCTGGTTCACCGGGCTGTCCGGCGCGGGAAAGTCGACCCTTGCCCATGCCGTTGAGGAGCGGCTGTATCAGATGGGGTGCAGGACCTTTGTCTTTGACGGTGACAATGTCCGCCACGGACTGAACAGCAATCTGGGATTCTCCAGGGAAGACCGCAAGGAAAATATCAGGCGCATCGGAGAGATGTGCAAGCTTTTTATCGAAGCTGGCGTGATAGCACTTGCGGCGTTTATTTCACCGTACAGGGAAGACAGGGCCTCTGTACGCAGGCTGGTGAATGACGGTGATTTTATCGAGATATATTGCAGGTGCAGTATTGAAATATGTGAGAGACGTGATGTAAAGGGCAGTTATGCAAGGGCGAGGAGGGGGGAAATACCCGAATTTACGGGAGTATCGGCTCCTTACGAAGTGCCGGAGAATCCGGAGCTGATTATGGATACCGGAGACACTCCGCTTGAGAACTGTGTGGATAGGATTATCGAATACCTCAGGGAAAGGAAGATTATAGCAGAAGACCGGGACAGGAATTTGTTTTGAGAGAAAATGTGACTTACATGAGGCTGATAAGATGGTGGCTTACGGGACTGCTTTTCTTTATGCCGTTTCAGCGCATGATCGTCAAAAGCGTGGAGGTATGGAGCAGGCAGGTATCGTTTT
>JAADFS010000069.1 GCA_013152795.1 Deferribacteres bacterium | reverse complement strand
CAGGATTAATCTGGGATAAGGCTTCACGCAACCGTCCTGTCAGGACTACATCGGTGTAGTTCGCGGCCGCATCACGCTCCGGGAAAAGGCCATCGAAGGCCATATCCGGGCCGAAGAGGACGGAGTAGCCGAGGTCCTTGAGCCAGGTGAGGGCGGTTTGTTCGAAGGTGGATTCTGTCAGAGGCACCATAATCTTTCTCCCTGACCGGACACATAATACCTTTTCTTTATCTCCATACCCGTTATGTAGTATAATTTATTATGCGTAAGAAATCCTTGCTTAAGACCAATCCCTATCTCGCTGATCCTGACGAATCAAAGCGTCTTATCTTCACATCCGTTTCATCTTCGTCTGCCATCGAGGGCGTCCATATAAAGGCTTCCGAACTGGTTACCAAAGGGGAGGTAAAGAAGAAGCCTTCCGTTTCCCGCTCCGCCTCAAAGTCCTCCATAATACGCTGATAAAGATACTGGTCATAGGCTCATAGTTCCGGCTCAACCCTTCCTGCACTGCATGGAAGTACTCCTGTCTCTTTTTCCCTCTAATGCCTCCATAGTCAAGCGGAGGGTAATTCGCCTGCATCGCCATCAGGTCCGCAAGCAGACGGGCAGCTCTACCGTTGCCCTCTCTGAATGGATGGATAAGCACAAGCTCCACATGCACCGTGGCAATGGCTTTCGCCACCTCCTCAAGGGTCTTGAAATTACACGGCGTGAACTCCTTTTGTGACCTCAAAGCTGCAACCTCTTGAGAATCAAGTTGAAATCATGAAATCTTCCGCGAATCGGTCAATATTGCGCTTAACCGCCTGAACCAGCACTTTCATAGCAAACACCATAGAGTTCCGCATTGAACATGCTTTGATCCTCGCTTCTCTTCGCCACCAGCCGCTCCTATTCCAATGCGCATTGCGCATTAAGCTGCGCATTAAACGCGAGCTAATGCTGCTTTCAATGCGTATCATCATTGCTCGCTCCATTCCGCTGCCATTCATAACGAGCCCAGCGCCCTCGTCCCGGAGCCTGAATTTCCGGATTCTCTTGTCGTAACTCCCGCATGAGACGGACCACCTGATTTCGATCCATGTGTGTGATCTGCCGAATTTCGGCGTTACTCAACCCTGGCTCTCCCCTCTCGGCGCGTTGCTTTAGAATGCTCAAAACCCGAGTTTTGGCAGCTTCCAAGTCTATTCTGCGGTCCCGTTCTGGATGTCCGGGGGCAGAAAGCCGATGATGCAAATCATGACGTAAAATCCAGTAAGTCCCTCTTCCTGTTCCTCCCCGTTCCACGTAGCCGAATTGGAGCTCCATTTGGCTTAGGATTTCTCTGGCATCACTCATAGAATGCTGAATTATTCGAGCTGCTGTGACTGCATCTACCTCTGGGTGCCTGAGTAAATACTGGATAATAAGGAGGTGTTCTACTGAAAGAATGCGCCCATTTTTTGACTCTTCTGCCACGAACATCCTGAATGGTACAGATAGTTCCTTGGCCCTGAAAATGACCCGAACTGCTTCACCTTCGTCAATAATGACTGGGGGCTCTTTTCCTTTCCTTCAATAAGCAGTGCATGAAACATTCGCCTAACACCTATGTTGCTGCGGTTTACCAGACGAAGTCGGGTCAAGGCGTCAACCAAAGTTGGATTTCGCGGAACAGGTTCATGGCGCAAGATATTTTCCGGCGTAATTCCGCCGGGCAGTCCGCCAGGATTACTTATCTCCAGGCGATCTGAAAATTGCTTTACCATGATTGGACCGTGCATGCGGTAATCGGTATGCACAAAGGCATTGGTTAATGCTTCCCGGATTGCAATTTCAGGATAGGTACGTATCTCAAAATGAAAAAGTCCCTGACGGACTGTTGTGATTGGATTTTCTGCCATGATCCTGTCCAGAATACGTTCCATGGCAATGGGTATGGCCTCGGTGCCGTCTGCCCGATTTGAATAATCGGTGTCCGAAACCATGCGTAGATATGTCCATACATAGCCAGGAAAGTGTTCCTTTATTGCATCCGGAGTTCCTGCAAGCAACAGTCCTGCACGGAACAGCCTGCCGCTGCGAATGAGCCCCAAGGCAGCAAGCATCTCCTGATCTGGCTTGTTCAACAGATCTTCCGGCGCATGTTCACGGCTGGCAGCATCTCTCAATCTTTTTCCATGGCAGATGGAGACAAATAGGTGTTCACCGGCCCTTCCAGAGGAATTGCGGTAAAATCAGTTTCCCCGGTCTCCACCATCACACGGCGTCTCAATGTCCCGGTAAGTGGTTGACAATCTTTGCCGACCCTGATTTTTCCGCGGCCTTGGGTATCTGTATAAGGGGGAAGACCAGGAAATATCTGCATGATAATGAGCCGCCCGGTCCCTTCCGGAACTACGAGTTCCTGGAATACCGGTGTCAGCTTAGGATCTGTGGAATCGTAAACCGCTTTTTTCAGCCGATTAATATCGATTTCTGGCGGTACACCAAGGATCGCTCTATCCCTGCCCACAGCCTTATCATTAACGCCGAAAACAACGGTGCCACCACCGCCATTAACCATGCAAATGGCCATTTCAATAACCAGGCTAACAGCATCGGATATGCTTCGTGTATTCCATTCCTTGAAGTCAAGATACTGATCTTCCAATGCGTCGGCAGGCTGGTGATCGAGTTCATCAAGGAGTTCTTTTATCTCTGGAAGATCCCTCATTGCTACTCCAGCACAATCCTTGCCTTCCTAGGCTCATGCCCTTTGATAAGTTCATCGAGGTATTCTTCAAAGCGTTTCTTCATATCCGGCAGTGTGGCGCGTGAACCGCCCTTGTGAATAGACACGTGCTTGTCTGCCACACCTTTCCAAACATTATATATACAGGAAAAGCCGCTGGGTGCGGCTATGGTGATCAATATCCATTATCAGCCCCAAAACAGGATTATTCCAGTCCATATTATATGATGGCCCCCGTAATCCTGTCAAAAGCGCGCAGGATCATTAAATGATGTGTGTAAAGCCCACATAAAAGATGTCCGCCACGAGAGAGGCAAGCATCCCCAACTTGAAGTCACAGTTTGTGACCTCAAGTTATCAAACTCTTCTTTGCTCAACTGAAACGTGAACCTTACAGTGGTATAAAAATATCGCCAGCGGGCAGATAAGCCTGCCGGGAAAGTTTTATGAAGCGATGGAATAATTGCAGAGGATGCAGGGTGCAGAATCTCTCCCCCTTGACGGGGAAGGAGAGATTTCCAGATCCATGTCGTGCTGATTTTGACCGTTAGTTTTTTACAGTTGTCTTGCATATATCAACATCGCCTGGAACAAAATTTTTATTGACATCTCCTTCTGCATTTTGTATGATTTTTGTATAATATAACAAGTAAGTCCCCGTTTGTGGGGTACCGCAGGGCGCCTCGTAAAGAACGAACGGGGCTTTGTTTTTTTCAGGGAAACAGTGGGTTCTCCTCAACAATCTTCTCATTTATGATATTGTAGTATGTCTCATCACCATATTCGTATTTCCTGAAAATAGCCCAGCTTGCAAAATCTACAGCCTGGAGCGCTTTTTCCTGAAAAGGAGTTCTGATCGAAATTTTTATTTCTATGTCATGATTATTTGCCACTTGAGAGCTCAAATATGATTTGAAGTTTTGGTTGAGAAATTTGTTGGTCTCCCTCCGGGATGCCACGATTTCAACATTCCTGTCTGGCGTGAGAAGTCTCTTTGTGAAAATACGGTCAAGAAGGATGTTGGTCACATAATTGTAGAGTACTGCTTTTTCGTCCTGGAGTCTCGTGTAGACATTCCTTTTGTTCAATCGAATTGTCATTATTTTACAGTCCTTATCGGCAAGACATGAAAGAAGGCGCTTCCTTGTTACGGGCTCTTCGTTATAGGCATGAAGTACGCCGATCCTTCTGAATTTCTTCCGCAAACCCGCATGGACCTTTTTTACACACTTCTCTATGGGCCGCTTTTTCCTGGCAAAAAGGAATGTTACCAGAAAACAGGAGGTTGTCCCTTGCCTTCCGAAATCAAATCCGAGGTCCCCCGACTCGTCCATGAATATAAAAGACATGATTGTTACCTTACAGTGGCATAAAATATGCCGGAAAAGTTTCATCTGCGATACTTTCAGGGAATATTCCATACGGCACATCCAAAGTAACCCCTCCCAACCTCCCCTTAACCTAAGGGGAGGAGTAAATATCTCCCCTCTTAGGTTAAGAGGGGCCGGGGGAGTTATTCAATCAATAATTCCTCCAACAGGAAGTTGTTTCCCGATATCCCATCGCCTTACAGCCGTTGAACCCGCAACCCGCAACTCGCAACCCGCAACACGGAACTCCCCTGCCCGTTTATGCAACATTAAGGTTAAGAAAGAAAAGCCGCCGGGTGCGGCTATGGTGATCAATATCCCTTATCAGCCCCAAAACAGGATTATTCCCGTCCATGATTATATGACAGCCTCCGTAATCCTGTCAAAAGCGCGCATTGGATCATTAATGTCCGTAAAGCCCACATGGTTGAATCAAAAAAGATGTCCGGCACGAGAGAGGCAAGCATCCGACGGGGCTTGCCCATCACAGAACACTATCTGATATAATCAGTCATGGAAATTCATGACGGGATTGATGAGGAGAGAATGTTTGCATGAGTTGTCATCGCTTCATTCATGAAAAGCCCCACCGTCCTTTCTTTGGAAGCCTTATCCTTTTTTGTGTCATATATGTGTCCCTGTCATGCAGTACAATAACGGAGGCTCAGGCGTGGATGGGCAAGGTGGTTGAGAAGGATACAGAAAAGCCCATTGAAGGCGTTGTAATAGTCAGGTCCTGGCATGAAATTATTGCACTGCCCCCTCATCCATACAGTGGAATGTTGGCTGTCAAAGAAACTCTTACGGATAAAAACGGGAGATTTATGATTCTTGCCAAATTTTACATTCCCGTACCAATACTCAGGCAGGTGGAAGAGAGGAGTACGGCCATATATAAACCGGGATATAAGTTTCTGAACTTATATAAAAAGAGATATACCGTGGAGATGGAAAAAATTCCGACAATGTATGAAACAAGAAAAAGAGAGTTGGACAGTGCTGAGGATAACAGCTATTTTCATAGTGATGAAACCAGATTACTATACAGAATAATTGACAGAGAAAGAGATTTTATTGAGGTGCTGAAGTCCTCTGAAAAGCCCCGCCCGAAAACCAGGCCTGCCATCCCACGGCGTGTACATCCACGGAAACGGGAAAGTGGATCGGAGTTCTCCTCCGGTATCGCCGTAATGAAGGGTGAGGGCACGCGCAATAAGGAACCAAAAAATCCCGGCAATGGAATCAAAAAGCCTTCCTACTTATTAATCGGCACACATATAGAGTTCACCCAAAGTCTCGCTGAAATTGCCGCGCGTGACATCGGTACCCCGGAGTCTTTGGTGGATTTGAAAGACCCCGACGCAGCAATGGTTCTTATCTATGACCTCAGTGATGAAAAGCCAGCATTAAGATATCTGGCGGTATCCGCATTAAGAAAAATCAAGGACCCCGTGTCCCTCCCTCATCTTATCAAGGCCGCCACCAGTGACGATCACCCATCAGTGCGCTTGGAGGCGGTTCGCGCAATAGGTGAAATGGGAGACCCCGCCGCGGTCCCGGCTCTCATCGCCGCACTGAGAGATAAGAATTTAGAAGTGAGCTGTGAGGCTGCTACTGCGCTGGGAAAGTTTGATGATCCGCGGGAAATATATGCCGTAGAGCCCCTGATTGAAGACTTGCATGCAAAGAATCCCAACATAAGAAGCAAGGCTGAATATGCCTTGCTGCAAATAGGCGTACCGGCAGTGGATCTTCTCATCAAAGCCCTGAGGGATAAAGACGGAAATGTCAGGAAAAGCGCCGCGCTTGCACTCGGCAAGATAGGCGACCCAAGGGCAGTAGATCCACTGATAGAGCTGTTGAACTCAAATGATGAGGACTCCTCATGGGCTGCGGCTATGGCACTTTCCAATTTCAAGGAAAAAAGGGCAGCCATTGCATTAGTAAATGCCATGGATTTCAGCCGGGGATATTTAAGACAGCGCCTCGGGAATTTCTTGTGCCGGATTGGCCCGGTTGCGGCAGAACCTATGACAGCGAAACTCCATGATAAAGATTCTCGCGTTCGCATTGATGCCTTGAATTACTTTATTTGTGTTAACGATAAGAGGAGAAATGCATTCCTGATTGACGCACTCAGAGATGAAAATTCGTGGATCAGGGAGTACGCAGCAGGGAAAATCGCTGCATTAAAAGACCCTGAATTTACCGATGCCCTGATTTCAGCATGGAATGATAAGGATTCAGAAGTGAGAAACAGGGCTGCAAGTGCCCTGGCCCTTATTGGTCCGGCGGCAACAGGAAAATTGCTTGCTACGCTTGGAGATAGGGACCCTTACTTCCGCTGGAGGGCGGCGGTGTGTCTGGGAAAGATCCGTGATCCCGAGGCTGTTGACAGTCTGCTGGTCTTGTTGAATGATGAAGTTTCAGCGGTCAAATGGAGCGCCGTATATGCCCTGGGTGAAATCGGGGATCACAGGGCGATTGAACCGCTGATTGCAATGTTAGGTGACAGTGACGCCGGCATCAGGAAACAGGCGGCGCAAGCCCTCGTGCAAATAACGGAACAACAGATGTTTGGTCAAGACAAACTCAAATGGCTGAAATGGTGGGAGCAGAACAAGGAATCTTTCATGGAAGGGAAACAACCTTAATCTTACAATGGCAAAAAAGACATCGGCGGCGGGCGGGAGAGCCTGCCGGAAAAGCTTTATCTGCGATACCTTCAGGGAATATTCCATACGGCATATCAAGTTTCCGTGATTCGTGTCCGTTGCTCGTGACCGTAAAAGACAAACAACAAAAAACCGACACGCTTAACCGACACGAAGAAAGGTTTACTAAAAAATATTTTTCATCTAAAATTATGCGATGGATACCGACCTGTTTTTTTTGATAAACAGGGGAATGCAGAATTCCCTCCTCGATGTGATAATGCCGTTTATTACAACCTGGCCGTTTGTACTGTTTGCGGTCGTCGCTGTTCCCGTTTTTTTCAAGTACCCGAAGAAAAGCCTTTTCGTCGTGGGCCTGTGCCTGGTTGCCCTTGCAGTGGGGGACGCGAGCTCCAAGCTCCAATGCGCTGAAGCATTTCTTCCAGAGGCCGAGGCCGTGCCAGGGGCTTGAAGGGGTCAGGCTCCTTGTGGGCTGCGGAAAATCCTTCTCCATGCCTTCAAGCCATGCGGTGAATGCCTTTGCAACAGCCGCAACCTATGCCCATTTCTTCAGGAAGACCGCCCTGCTGCTTTTCTTCTTTGCCGCGCTCATCGCCTTCTCCAGGGTATATGTCGGCGTTCATTATCCGACCGATGTGCTTGCCGGCGCGTTCTGGGGCGGGGTGGTGGCAGGGGTCGTCCTTGCCGTATACGAGCTGGTGTCGCGGAGGACGGGCAAAAAACTGAAATAAGCCCTGGCGACGACCTCTTACTTCTTGAAGTCGTCGGGATTGATGCCGTGTTTCTTCAGGAGGTTGTAGAAATCAGCCCGGTACCTGCCCGCCAGTTCAGCCGCCCTGGTGATATTGCCCTTTGTAAGATCGAGAAGATGGATGATGTAGTTTTTTTCAAACTCGGCCTTTGCCTCGTTGAGTGGTTTCAGGGGTTCCGGAGACAGGCCGCTTGCCGGGAGGATGAGGTCTTCGGAAATGATGTTCTCAGTGGTCATGGCCATTGCATACTCGATTGTGTTTTCCAGTTCCCTTACATTTCCCGGCCAGTCATGGAGCATGAGTTTCTGCATTGCAAGGGGCGTCAGGCCTTTCACCTTTTTCTTCATGGGCTTGCTGAACTTTTTTATGAAATGGTTCACAAGAGGGGGGATATCGTCTTTTCTTTCCCTCAGGGGCGGCAGAGTAATGGGAATCACATGAATCCTGTAAAACAAGTCTTCACGGAAACGGCCTTCCCTGACCTCTTTTTTTATGTCCTTGTTTGTGGCGACGATTACCCTCACATCCACTTTAACGGGTTTTTTGCTGCCGAGCGGATAGAACTGCTGCTCCTGGAGCACTCGCAGGCTCTTGCTCTGAAGCGACAGGGGCATATTGCCTATCTCATCCAGAAAGATCGTCCCCTTGTCAGCCTGGGTGAATAAGCCGTCCGTCTTTTTCACGGCGCCGGTGAATGCGCCCTTTTCATGACCGAAGAGCTCGCTTTCCAGGAGGGTTTCGGGCAGCGCGGAGCAGTTTATGGCCACAAAGGGCTTGTCCCTGCGTTCGCTGTGCAGGTGAATGGCCTTTGCAATCAGCTCCTTGCCCGTGCCGCTCTCACCGTAGATGTAAACAGTGGAATCGGTCTTTGCAATAAGGGCCACCCGTGCCAGTATGTCCTGCATCTTGGCGCTTCTGGCTATAATGTTTGCAAAATTGTATTTCTCCTCCACGAGGCCCTTCAGCCTCTTTATCTCCGAGGTAAGCTTGCGGTTCTCCATTGCCATTTCGATCTGCAGTAGGAGCTCCCGGGGATCAAACGGCTTGGTGAGGTAGCTGTATGCCCCCTTTTTCATGGCTTCAACCGCGCTCTCAATGGTTCCGTATGCCGTTAGGATAATAACGGGCAGGTCAGGGATTATTTCGTGAATATCCTTCATGAACGATATTCCGTCGGTGCGGGCAAGCTGCAGGTCGATAATGGCCAGGTCGAAAAGCTCCTTTCTGACAGCCTCTATCGCCTCCTCCTCCCTTAATGCGGTGACGACCTCGTAGTTGGCCGATTCAAGCCTCATCCTTATTACTTCGAGGAGATTGCTGTCATCGTCTATAACCAGTATCTTCCCTGAAATCATCGCCACTCTATCTTGCCAGTTCCTTTTTCTTTTTCTCAATTTCAATATCCACCTGTTTGGCCCTTTCGATTGCACATTGAGCACATTAATCCATATCCTGGCCTGCTCCGCAAGGGGGCTTTGTGGATATTCACTGATCAGTTTCGAGAAATAACCGATTGACTTCTTGTAATCCATGTCAGGGTTGTTAAAATGGGCGTATATCAACCCCATATTGAAAAGTGCCTTATCTTTAAAGGGGCTCCCGGGCATGGACAGTATCTTCATATTCTCCCTCACAGCCTCCGCATACCTGCCGGAGGCAAGGAGTCTGCGGCTGCGCAGGATACGCTTGCCGGTATTTATCTTTTTCTTCAGTTCCTGCTTCAGCCCGGCTATCTCACGCTTGAGTTCTTTTCTTCCGGCCTCTGCCTCCCGTCTTTCAGCCTCTGCTTTCTTAAGGACCTCAAGCATGCTGATCCATACTTCCGCCTGAACGGCAAGACGGCTTTTGGGGTATTCCCTTAAGAGTCTCCTGAAATAACCGATAGACTTTTCGTAATCCCTGGCGGGATTGGCATAGTGGGCATAGATAAGTCCGATGTTGAAAAGTGCCTTATCACGGTAAGGACTGCCGGCAGCCGTAGATAATACCTTCAGGTTTTCCCTGAGGGCGGAACCGAAGTCCTCCTCTGCAAGGAATCTGCAGCCGAGCACGAGGTGTTTGCGCGCGTCCGGATCCCCGTCCGCCCGCTGTACGGTTGCGCAGCCCAGAAAAGAAAAAATGATCAGACAGGCAGTACAAATGTAAATGTACTTCCCTGTCCCAATGTGCTTTCCACCCACACCCTTCCTCCATGAGTCGTTATAATATGCTTGACAATGGATAAACCCAGCCCCGTCCCCTTGATCCTGTTGGAGCTCGTAAGGTCATCCTGCTGGAACTTGTCGAAAATCGCATTCAGTTTTTCCTTTGCAATGCCCGCCCCTGTATCCGATACAGATACCCGCACCTCACGCTCAAGCGCCCGGGCGGCTATCCTTACGAGGCCGTCGCCTGATGTGAACTTCACGGCATTGCCTATCAGGTTTCTCAGGACCTGCAGCATCCTCTCGGTATCCGCGGTCACGTGAGGCAGCCCTTCGTCGGTACTGATCTCGATCCTGATGTTTTTGGTCTCGGCCAGCGGTTCTATTTCGCGTGCCGCTTTGTTGATCAGGGCTGCCAGGTCGGTCCGGCTGAAATTATAAACCATCATGCCGGCCTCCATCTTTGAAAGGTCCAGCAGGGAGTTGACCAGCTTGATCAAGCGGTCGCTCTCCTCTGTTATGATCGTCAGGAGCCTTTTCTGCTTTTCCGTGATCTTCTTTTTCATTAATCCCTCCATCAGGAGATTAGTCCCTTCCTTGATGGTGGTGAGCGGGGTGCGCAGCTCATGAGACATCAGGGAGAAAAAGTCGGATTTCATCTTGTCTATCTCGCGCAGCCTGGAGCACATGGAATTAAACGCCTGAGCCAGCTCCTTTATCTCCGGAGGAGAGGCAATCTCAAGGTCATCCCCGAAATTACCCGCCGCAATCTCACCCGTCTTCTTTTTCATGACGGAAAGAGGCCTTGTAATCTTCACCGTAATGACGGTTGATATGAGAACCGCAAGGATCAGGGAGGCCGTTGTCATCCCCACAGCAGCTCTTATTGTCTTGACCTCAGCCTCGTTCAACTGCTTAATCTTGGCATAGGTCTTTGTCTGGCTGTAATTCTTGAGTTTCTTGAGGTCCGCCAGCATTTCGTTGACCGCGTCGTCCTTTTTCCGCTTGAAAGTGTCCTCCGGATAATGCCTGCCGATCCTCAGGTATTTCACCTCTTCGGCGAACAGTGACTGGTAACGCCGGTGATAGAGGGTGATTCTGTTTATGAGTTCCGTGATCCGGTCGTCGACAGGCACGGCCATTATGGCCTTCAGATGTGCCTTGAAGTCGTCCCTGGCAAGGAGGAACTGCCTGTATAACGCCTCATCCTTGATAATGATGTATTTCTTTTCGTACCGCATCATGGACAAAAGGGCATCCGACAGCTTCTGTTCAAGGTCTATTAAACGGTTATCGACCCTGAGAATGGACCTGGTGATATCTTCAAGCTGCCGGAGTTGTGCAATGGTGTAAATACTCGCCGCCATTGCCAAGGCGAATATTGTGAAATATCCGATAACCAGCCTGGAGAAGATCGTTAATTTCATATTTGGACGCGCAGCGATGTACAGTGCTGCATTGAAAATTTTCTGAACTTGGTGAGGAGATTATGAAACAAAACGCCTGTAAAAGCAAGGGGGGGGTGCGGGTTGCGGGTTGCGGATTATATGAGCAACGCGCAGCCAGATAAAAGATTTATACCGTCACGGTTGCGTCGAATCTGTTGTTTTCAGCGCATTTCTTGATCAGATTCCCCGTGCAGCA
>JAADFS010000068.1 GCA_013152795.1 Deferribacteres bacterium | reverse complement strand
TCCCAGAATATCACTTAAATAAATTTCAGCGCCTACGAGTTCCAGAAGGCTTATGGGTTTCACTATCTCAGCAAGCAGGTCTATGTCACTACCTTCTTTTTCTTCTCCCCTGACGTACGATCCGAAGATACCCACCACGGAGATACCGTATCTTTCCTGCAAAATATCTCTGTGCTGTCTTATGACTCTGGTGATCTCTCTCAGCTCTGGCATGATCCATTCCACCAATCCTTGCGTCCGATAAAAATTTAAGGGTATTTCAGTTAATTATATAACATTTTGGCTTCAATCGCCTTGCCCGACAAGTCCCATGGAACAAATAATCCTCTGCGGACAAGTTCATGATGCTCCTCAAGCCTTTCGAGCGCGGGAGTGTCGGGAGCGCATTTCGCTGCCCTCAGTATGGCAAGCTGCGATTCGGTTACGCTCTTGCCGTCACGGATTCTCTGCTATGCGAACCCGCAGTTGCACAAGGGGCAGCAAAACGATGAAATCCTCCGCTGAATAAGATGGGGATTAAATTCATTACCCTGAGAAGAAGAACAACGTGCACACAGTCCACTGCTGAAAGCAGCCGGTTTTGAAGACCTGCAGATTCCCATACCCTGGCTCGGCAACAGAAAGCTCCGCTTCATCTTCGGCTGACGTGGTGTTAGCTCAAAAAACTAACATGAGAATCCAAGGTAGACTGCAATCTCATCTACAGAAAGCCAACGGTCATCCATAGTATAAGCTCCATAACTTATTGATTCTGAGTATACCATTTTATCCGGATAGAACAGGATAAACAGGACTTTATCGTACCGGATCGAAGGGTTTCCGTCAAGGTGTCAGATTGGAAAACCGGAAATTATTAAGACAGGAAAACCCGTCACTATGGAGGGGCTTCTCCGGGGGGACGGAAGGCGGGCCAGACCGACATGACCTTCCGGAGGCCTCTGTCCCCTGTCAGGGACGGACTCCCGTTGTTTTTTCCCTGCCTGTAGACCCGGAGATGGGGATACCGGCCCCCCCGAGAAAACGGAAAAAAGACGGCGGATGTTTGAGTTTATGGCGCAGACTCTGATAACATGTCAGGCGGGACGTGTGAGTCGCTATGTATGTTCCACCAAACCCTCAAACCGCGAAAGGAGACAGTGAAACATGAGCATTGAATATTCAGTAAGCCCTGATGGTGAGAAGTTCCCCCTGCCCACACCGGAACAGTACAGGCGGGAAGTCAGGCGTCTGAAGACCGTGGCGGCGAAACAGAAAAAGCTCGGCCGCGAGATTGTCGTGGTTATGGGCGTTGGTTTTGTAGGGGTTGCAATGGCTGCCGTTATTGCGGACACCGTTGATGAAAACGGCAGGCCCGGTAAGTTCGTGATAGGCATGCAGAGACCGAGCACGAGGAGCTACTGGAAAATCCCCACGCTCAACAGGGGCGTCTCGCCCGTTACATCCGAGGATAAAGAACTCGCGCCGATGATAAAGAGATGCGTGATTGACAAGAAAACCCTTATCGCAACCTATGTGTATGAAGTGCTCTCGCTTGCGGACGTGGTGGTCGTTGATATTCAATGCGATTACATCAAGGAGTCCCTCGGCGATATATCCAACGGCCGCGCTGACATGACCCCTCTTGAGGAGTCCCTTGCGATCATGGCTGAACATATATCCCCCGATGCCCTCGTCCTGATAGAAACGACCGTGGCGCCGGGCACCACGGAGCAGATTGCATATCCAATCATGAAAAAGGTCTTCAGGCGGCGCGGCATCAAGACAGACCCCCTGCTTGCGCACAGCTTTGAACGGGTGATGCCCGGCAAGGATTATGTGGCGAGCATATCCGATTTTTGGCGTGTATGCAGCGGGATAAACAGGGAGGCGAGGGACAGGGTCGTCAAGTTCCTCAACGAGGTAATAAACACAAAAGACTACCCGCTTACGGTACTGGACCGTCCGATCGAATCCGAGACCGCCAAGATAGTGGAAAACAGCTTCCGCGCGACGATACTCGCGTTCCTCGATGAATGGAGCCTGTTTGCAGAGCGCAACGGTGTGGACCTGATAAAGGTCATCAACGCAATCAAGGTGCGTCCCACCCACAGCAATATCATCTTTCCGGGCCCCGGCATAGGCGGTTACTGCCTGCCCAAAGACGGAGGCCTCGGCGTATGGGCGTACAGGCATATCCACGGCTTTGAGGACGACATCTTCAAGATCACTCCCTTGGCGATAAACATCAATGACACCCGCGCCCTGCACGTCGGGCAGTTGACAAGGGACGCGCTCAGGAACATGAGCAGGCCCATTGCAGCAGCGGACATACTCGTGCTCGGCGCATCATACAGGGAGGACGTGGGTGACACGCGGTACAGCGGCTCGGAACTGATAGTCAGGAGGCTTACCGAGATGGGCGCGGAGATACGCGTGCATGATCCCTATCTCACCCACTGGTGGGAGTTTGAAAAACAGGATACCTATCCGAAAAAGGGATACAGCCTCAGCCGGTTTTTCCGGAACCAGGACAAGCTCTCGGGGCTGAGAATAGAAAAAAACCTGAAGAAGGCCCTTAAGGGGGCCGACGCCATTATCTTCAGCGTACGCCACAGGCATTATCTTGACCTCGATCCGGACGAGGTGTTTGAAATGGTAGGGAATACATTTGCGGTGATTGACTGTTTCGGCATCCTTGATGACAGAAAGATCCGGCGGTATTTCGAACTGGGCTGCGAGGTCAAGGGCCTGGGCAGGGGGCATGTCAGGTGGATAAAAGACGAGGTCAGAAGGCAGAAGATGAAGGCAGGGCATAATCCGTAATTGTACCTCTTCTGTCAGCTCAGGGCGGGGGCGGCGGATTTTTCATAAAATAGGCCGGCCTGTTTCTGAAGGGATTGTAGAGGGGATCCCCTATCAATATCATCCGCCACGACAGATAGGGGTTTGACAGGCTGAACACCTCCGCAAGTGTATACCTGCCGCTCATCAAAAGGGGAAAGAACAATGAGGGAAGCGGAAACGCGCTGAGATACGGCTCGGCGACGGGCCCGAGGGTGGCGGTCACCCCCCTTTCTATCATGCCCTTCACCCAGTACCTGCCCCCCGGATCATGCAGGGACCTCGCCTCTATGCTTGCCACGTGATACCCGACGGCACCCTTTCTCCACTGAAACACGTCTGCATATCTTCCGAGCCTGTACCAGCCGCAGTACAATGCGGCAGACGGCGCATGCTCAAGCAGCTTCGGGCGGTTATCAAGTATAACCGGCAGGGGCCCCTGCCTGAGTATGCGGGCCGCCCTTCTTATGTCTTGATCAAACAGGGCGTATGCATCCTTCCCTTTCAGCCCCCGTGCATCAAGATATATCCTCCCGCTGAGCCCTGTTTTCTCAACCTCAACAGCAGTGCGCGCCAGCCCGAGGGCCAGGTCCGGCGTCGGCGCATCAAGCCTGCTGGCCATGAGGACTTTCCCATAGTACGTTATTCCGCGCGCCCTGTTACGTATATACGCGGGATTGGGCTGCCATCCCTCAAGCGGGTAATCCGGCACAAGTACCATGGCAAGCTCGGAATCTACTGCTGCAACCGTGTCCGCACCTCTCAAACGCCCGATTTTCAGGTTGAGCCTCTCTATCTCTTTCCTGAGCTTTTTCATTTCTTTCAGGAGTTCCGCCCGCAGGTCCTTGCCGGATTTTTTGCTTTCCCTGCGCATCGTTCTCAGGGCGGCGAGGCGCTCCTGTTTCTGCCTTTTTATCGAACGGTACCCCTGTATCTCCTCTTCAGGGATTATCAGCGGCCTTACAGCGCTGATGCGGAGGGGGACGCCGTAGGTTGTCACTATGCAGCGTATGTCTTCCCCTTTATCAAGGAGCCTGTTTACCGCCTCCCTCACAGGGGCTGCGATAAGTGCGTCATAGTCTCTGCGGGAGACCTCTTCCTCCGGTGCAACGTTTATTCTGATCAGGTGACCTGAAGGGACATTGCGAAGCCTGATATAGGATTCACCGATGCGGAGCGAATCAGGCGAGCGTGAATTTACCACTACTGCGATTTCACGCGGTGCAAGCGCGGCAGCGGACGGTACCGGCGGGTACAGGATAAAGAACAATACAACAGCGGGCAGCACAAGCAGGATTCCGCATTTACGTGACATGAACATGCTGGTATTATAGATGTGAATCAGGCAAAAGTGAAGAATATGACAGAGCATACATCAAAAAAGTGGAGGTTTGCGGTCGACAGGGGCGGGACATTCACCGACGTGGTCGCCCTTGACCCCGGAGGTGTTTTTCATACCCTGAAGCTCCTCTCCGTCTCATCCGGCTATGACGATGCATCCATAGAGGGTATCAGGAGGATACTCGGGCTTGACCCCGGCGAACCCCTGCCTGAGGACAGGATAGAAGGGATCAGGTTCGGAACCACTGTAGCCACAAACGCCCTCCTTGAGAGAAAGGGCGGCAGGGTGGCGCTCCTGATCACGAAGGGATTTTCAGACCTCCTGGAAATCGGCTACCAGGACAGGCCCGAAATCTTCCGTCTCTGTATAAAAAAGGCCCCTCCGCTGTATTCAACCGTGCTGGAGGCGGACGAACGGATTGGCCCTGACGGCAGGGTGATACGGAGCTTTGACCCCGGCCCCCTGAGGGATGAAGTCGGAAAACTCAGGGAGCAGGGGGTGGATGCCGTTGCGGTTGTGTTTATGCATTCATGGATAAATCCCGAGCATGAGCTGCTCTGCGCCGGGCTGCTGGAGGAATATGGGTTCTCCGGCATATTCCTCTCGCACAGGACCGTGAATCTCATAAAGATCGTAAGCCGCGGGCAGAGCACGCTGGTGGATGCATATCTGAGCAGTGTGCTTGCCGTTTATCTTGAGGGAATCAGGAAAGAGACAGGCAACATCCCCGTCGAATTCATGCAGAGCAGCGGCCTCCTGAGCCCGCCGGCCTCGTTTACGGGCAAGAACGCCGTTCTTTCAGGCCCTGCAGGGGGAGTGGTGGCAGTGGCTGAAACAGCCCGCCGGAAGGAGTTGACAGGCGCCATAGGGTTTGACATGGGAGGCACATCCACGGATGTGTCCAGGTTTGACGGCGGTCTCAGGAAGGTATATGAAAAGGTCATTGCGGGCATCCCCCTTCAGACGGAAATGCTGGACATCATAACCGTTGCCGCAGGCGGAGGCTCCATCCTGAGATTCGACGGCCAGAAGATGACCGCAGGCCCTGAATCCGCAGGTTCTTATCCAGGTCCTGCGTGTTACGGATTCGGCGGCCCCCTGACAGTCACTGATGCAAACCTTCTCACAGGGCGGCTGATCCCCGAATATTTCCCGGAGACATTCGGCCCGGACCGCAGTTCACCTATAAACAGCGATATCACGAGGGAGAAATTCCAGGAGCTCACCAGGGAAATAAACAGTGCGATGGGGACGGCGTTCAGCGCCCGGGAGGTCGCCGCCGGGTTTCTCAGGGTCGCCGATGAAAAGATGGCGACGGCCATCAGGGAGATATCCGTCTCAAGGGGTTTTGACGTCAGGAGGTATGCCCTTGTATGTTTCGGCGGCGCCGGCGGACAGCATGCATGCCCCATAGCATCCCTTCTTGATATCGAAACGGTCATTATTCACCCCCTGAGCGGTGTCATGTCGGCTTACGGCACCGGGCTTTCAAGGCCTGCCCGCAAGGCCGCACGGACTGTGCTCAAACCATATACCCCGGAGACACACAGGGAGGCGGGCAATATATTCAGGGACCTTGAGGCCGGTCTTTCCGCCGGGGGAAAAACCGCTGACAAATCCTTTATTGTGAGATATGAGATGGACCTCCGTCCAAGGGGGGCCGAGACGTATCTTACGGTTGAATACGGTGGGTTCGGTGAAACACTCGATAACTTCAGACGACAGTACAACAGGCTCTTCGGTTTCAGTCTCCGGGATACGCCGGTTGAGCTTGTAAACCTGAGAGTGGAAGTGCAGGAGTCAGCCGGGTTTTTTATACCTTATTCCACCGGAAAAAAGAAACATCCGGGCCCCGCGCCTGTCCCTGACTCATACCACGAGATATTTTATCCTGACGGGCCGGTGAGGGCCCCGGTATATCTGAGGGAGGCGCTGCCACCCCTGGCAAAGGTCACAGGCCCTGCATTCATAATCGACGATGATTTCACCGTGATCGTTGACCCGGGGTTTAAAGCAGAAACGGATGAAACCGGTGTGATTGTCATGAAGAGGGTTGGCGGGAAAAAGATAAAGATTACAGGCCGTTCCTCCGGCCCCGACCCCGTGCTCCTTGAGGTCTTCAACAACCTGTTCATGGGCACGGCCGCGGAGATGGGTATAACCCTCAGGAACACCGCATACTCCGTGAACATGAAAGAGCGGCTTGACTTCTCCTGTGCTGTTTTCGATTCAAAGGGCGATCTTGTGGCAAACGCGCCTCATATCCCCGTGCATCTCGGATCAATGGCCGATACCGTCAGGGCCGTGCTTCAGGACAGGGGCGGCACCATGAGGCCGGGGGATGTTTATCTTACCAACAACCCCTATCGCGGCGGTTCGCATTTACCGGACATGACCGTGGTGTGCCCGGTCTTTTCGGAAAAAGGGGACCTCATATTTTTTACTGCCGCACGGGGACACCATTCGGATGTGGGAGGCACGACGCCCGGTTCCATGCCGCCTTCTGCAACACACATCATGGAGGAAGGGGTGCTGGTGGACGGTTTCCTCCTCGTGCGGGACAACAGATTCAGGGAGGATGACCTGAGGGAACTCCTGCTGAATCACAGGTATCCGTCAAGGAACATCCAGGAACGCATCCTTGACTTCAGAGCACAAACAGCCGCCTGCCGCAAGGGGGTGAAGGAACTCCGCCACATTACGGAACAGTACGGCCTGGACACGGTACTTGAGTACATGCAGTATATTCAGGAGAACTCGGAATATTCGGTAAAAAAGGCCCTGCATGAATACCTGGGGAAGATGGGGTCATTCAGGGGCACGTTTGAGGATTATCTTGATGACGGCACTCTGTTGAAGGTCAGCGTCACCATCGACGGCGGGACGAGTCCCCCGGATACACTGAAGGCCGTGATAGACTTTACAGGCACGGGCGGCCAGCACATGAAAGACAACCTGAACGCCCCCCTGTCGGTCACCCGCTCCGCGGTCATATGTGCTGAGGCTGCTGATAGACACGGATATCCCCCTGAACAGCGGGTGCCTTAACCCCGTTGAGATCATCATACCGGAGGGCACGGTTCTCAGCCCGGTCTATCCCGCGCCGGTTGCATCAGGCAATGTAGAGACATCTCAAAGGGTGGTCGACCTGCTCCTGGGCGCATTCGGCATTGCCGCCGCCTCGCAGGGTACCATGAACAACCTGCTTTTTGAAGTGCAGGGCGAGCCGCCTTATTACGAGACCATTGCCGGCGGGGCAGGTGCCTCCGCCGGTTGCCCGGGCGCATCCGGCGTGCAGGTGCACATGACAAACACCAGGATTACAGACCCTGAAATCCTCGAGTTCAGGCATCCGGGCATCAGGCTTGAGCAGTTCAGGCTCC
>JAADFS010000067.1 GCA_013152795.1 Deferribacteres bacterium | reverse complement strand
TGAGCAATAAATATATTCATTTTAATTTATAATAAAAACAAATATAGAGTGGGTGTATATGACAAGAAGGGAGGAATTAACCAATGTCGGTAGTTGAAACCAAATATGAACATATTGTCATTGATGAAAATGCGATACCGATCATTGCCGGCACAACTATAAAGGTAATTGAACTGGTAACTGAAAGTACAGCTTACGGATGGAGCCCGGAAGAACTTCACTTTCAACATCCATATTTGACTTTAGGCCAAATCCATTCATCCCTGGCCTACTACTGGGACCATGCAGAGGAACTTAACAAGGACATCGAACGTCGCTTAAAGAATATCAAGCAGATACGGCAGGCTGCCGGGCCATCACCATTGGTAGCTAAATTGAAATCAAATGGGTTGCTGTAATGGCGATTGCGCTTTATATGGATGTCCATATTCCACGAGCCGTCACAACCGGCTTGCGCCTGCGTGGTGTTGATGTTATCACCGCCCAAGAGGATAATGCAGCCAATATGGATGACCCTGCATTGCTGGATCGTGCCACTACCTTGCGTCGGGTACTATTCACCTTTGACGACGACCTGCTGGCTGAAGCCACAAGATTCCAACGAAAGGGTATTCCCTTCACGGGTGTAATTTTTGCTCATCCTTTGCACGTTACGATTGGAACATGCGTCCGAGATTTAGAGATTCTCGCAAAGGCGGCAGAGACTGAAGACTTGGCTAATCGAGTGGAGTTTTTGCCCCTTTAATGCTAAAGACGGGAGAGACCCACTTTCGAGAGTTACATTCAAGGAAGAATCAAGTCATATTCTGGTTATTACCGTTACTATCAGGAAAAAACCATTTAAGGGGTAATACTTATGAAGATAGAATATAGTAAAGATATTGATGCCTTATACATAAAACTTAGAGAAGCAAAGATTGCCTCAATGGACATAGAGGAAGGAGTAACAATCGACCTTGATGAAAAAGGACATATCGTTGAGATTGAAATTCTTGACGCGAGTGAAAAACTTGAACCTTCAGAACTTGTCAATATTTCCATCGAAAATCTCCCCATTGAGAAAGTAGCCACACATAGATAATTCATGAAAAATAAAGCAAAATGCCTGATTATTCATTGCACTTTTTTCCTGTTTCTCTCATCCCTGCTGAAAATGCACCCGCAGTATTTCTGCCTGTAGAGCCCCAGCTCCTTTGAGAGGTTCATGGCATCCCTGAAATAGGGCCTGTAATCCTTGAGATGGAAGAGGACATTGTATTTTTCCGCAAGTTCTCTGCCTGTTGCTGTGATCTGTTGAAAGTCCTGGTAGGGGCTTATCAGCAGGGTGGTGGAGAATGCCTCAAAGCCGTGTTGCCGGGCCTGCCGGGCGGTTTTTTCAAGGCGCAGCCGGTAACATGATCTGCACCGCCCGGGGGACTCAGGGGGATGTGAGGACTCAAACATGCTGAAATACTCTTCCGGTTTATATTCTTCCGGATAGACTACGTCAAGCTTCCATTCTCCTGATAACCGCCTTAAGGACTCAAGCCGCAGATTATATTCATCAGCCGGATGTATGTTCGGGTTGTACCAGAACCCTGTAATGGCATGGCCTTCGGATTTTAATATCCTGAAGGGATACAGCGCACAGTTGCTGCAGCATATGTGAAGAAGGATTTTCATTCAGAACAGCCCGCTGTCTTTTTTTATCCCGAAATGTTCGTATGCGAGTTTTGTGGCCATTCTGCCCCTCGGGGACCTCTCTATGAAACCCTGCTGAAGGAGATAGGGCTCGTACACGTCTTCTATGGTGTCTTTTTCCTCCCGGATTGAGGATGCGAGTGTCTCAAGCCCCACGGGACCACCGCCGTATTTCTCTATTATGGTGAGCATGAGTTTCCGGTCCATGTCATCAAATCCCATTTTGTCGACTTCCATCGCCCTGAGGGCCTCTTCCGTTATTTTTATCTCGATTACGCCGTCACCCTTTACCTGTGCGAAATCCCTCGTGCGCCTCAGGAGCCGGTTGGCTATCCTCGGCGTGCCCCTTGATCTCCTGGCGATTTCAGAGGCCGCTTCTTCGGTGATCTCTGTGTTCAGGATCCTCGCCGAGCGGAGAAGTATCTTCTGCAGGTCCGAAGGCCTGTAAAAGTCAAGCCTGCTGATTATCCCGAAACGATCCCTCAGGGGTGATGTCAGGAGGCCTGTCCTTGTCGTTGCGCCTATGAGTGTGAATCTGGGCAGGTTCAGTTTCAGCGACCTGGCGCTCGGCCCCTGTCCTATTATGATGTCGAGCTGATAGTCCTCCATCGCGGGATAAAGTATCTCCTCGGCTATCCTCGGAAGCCGGTGTATCTCATCTATGAAGAGAATATCCCTGTCTCCGAGATTGGTCAGGATGGCCGCAAGGTCGCCGGGCCTCTCAAGCACGGGCCCGGAGGTTACTTTTATATCGGCCCCTATTTCAGCGGCGATTATGTGTGCAAGGGTGGTCTTGCCGAGTCCGGGGGGGCCGCAGAAGAGGACATGGTCGAGGGATTCGTTTCTCTGTCTGGCCGCCTGTATGAAGATTTTCAGGTTTTCCCTGATCTTGTCCTGGCCGATAAAGTCCTCAAAAGACCTTGGGCGGATGCTCAGTTCAAAATTGAGGTCATCCGTAACGGCCTCAGGCGTGACGGTTCTTTCCGGGGTGTCTTTCATAACCTAATCAGTAAGATATTTTAATGCTTCCTTTATAATATCCTCAATGGCGTCCGCGCCGTTTTTCACTGCTGTGTCCACGGCCTTTGCGGATATTGACCTGTTGTAGCCGAGGTTGACCAGCGCTGATACGGCATCCTCTGCCGCCGAGCTTTTCTGAAGCGAAGGTGTCCCCCCGGCGCCGGCTGAAGGCAGCTTTCCTTTCAGTTCGAGCACGAGCCTTGCCGCGGTCTTTTTACCGAGGCCGGGAATGGTGGCAAGCAGGGACACGTCCTCATTGTGCACCGCTTCAGTAAATCTCTGCACAGACATTCCGGAGAGTATAGCAAGCCCGAGCTTGGGGCCCACACCGCTGATGCCCATAAGTGTGGTAAAGACCTTCCGCTCCTCTTCGGTGAGAAACCCGAAAAGCTGCAGCGCGTCTTCCCTTACATGGGTGTATGTATGCAGGAATATCTGCCCGCCGGTATCCGGGATATCGCCGAGGCTTGACAGTGGAATGGAGACGTGGTAGCCGATGCCGCTTACATCCACGATTATTCCTTCAGGCTTTTTGCTCAGCACAGTGCCTTTGAGGGAAGCTATCAAGTCCGTTCCTCCAATTGACTTTCAGAATAGAATACCAGATATCCGGCAATAGTTCATCCCCGGAGGAGTCAGGAGATAGGAGTCAGAAGTCGGAAGTCGGAATTGCTTTGTAATGTGCCTTTGGTAATTTGCTTGTTTCTTCTGGCTGATGTACCTTTGCCCTGTTGTCAGATCCTGAAACTGTCCGGTTTTTTATCTTTTTATTCTGACTCCTGACTTCTGGCTCCTGGCTCCTTACATCTAACCCTTGAAGAATTGATGTGGCATATGCAGAGGGCAAGGGCATCTGTGCTGTCTTCACTGAGGGTTGAATCCGAACGGTCCAGGTTCAGGATTACCTTCACCATTTCCTGCACCTGTCTCTTTTCGGCCCTTCCGTATCCTGTGAGGGCCATCTTCAGTTCCGTTGAATTGTACTCCGAGACCGGAATATTGTTTTCAGCGGCCAGGAGCAGCACAACCCCCCTTGCAGAGCCGAGGGTGAAGGCGGAGCGTATGCTCTTATGGTAAAAAATCTTTTCAAGGCACAGGTGGGACGGCTTGTACTGTTCGGTGATTGATTTGAGTGAGTCGTAAAGCGTTTTCAGCCTTGCCGGCAGTGGCTCCTTTTTATCCAGCCTGATATCCCCGGAGATTATGTGCACGGGATTTGCCTGTGAACCTCCCCGGCGGGTGCGGGTCTCCACAATGCCGTAGCCGCAGCATACGGTGCCGGGGTCAATGCCGATTATACGCATGGATACCGGTCTGCGGGTGATCCCCTTTCATCCGCTTTTTGCCATTATGTCATCAGGGATGTCGAAATTTGCATACACATTCTGTACGTCGTCGTGGTCCTCAAGGGCCTCCATCAGTTTCAGCATTTTTTCAGCATCGCGTGCCTCAAGCTTTACGTAGCTCTGGGGGATCATGGTGATTTCCGCAAGTGTCAGGGGAATGTTTTTTTGCTCGAGGAATTCCTTGACCCTGTTGAACTCCTCGGGTGCGGTTATGATTTCATAGTTTTCCTCGCCGGGGTCGCTCTTGAAGTCCTCGGCGCCTGCATCGAGGGCCAGTGACATAAGTTCATCCTCGCCGACGGCTTTCTTGTCGACAAGGATATAGCCCTTTTTATGGAACATCCACGCAACGCATCCCGCTTCGCCCATATTGCCGTTATGTCTGGCCATGATGTGCCTGATTTCGCCCACCGTCCTGTTTTTGTTGTCTGTCAATACCTCGATCATGATGGCGACACCGCCCGGGCCGTAACCTTCATACACTGTTTCCTCATAATTTGTGCCGGGAAGCTCACCGGTGCCCTTCATTATCGCCCGCTTGATATTGTCGGAGGGCATGTTGACTCCCTTGGCCTTTTCAACGGCAAGCCTTAATCGGGGATTCATATCCGGATTGCCACCGCCCATCTTTGCGGCAACGCTTATCTCTTTTGAGAGTTTTGAGAATATCTTGCCCCTCTTTGCGTCAACAATGGCCTTTTTGTGCTTGATTCCCGCCCATTTTGAATGTCCGGACATGGTTTGCTGGTATTCCTTTTCTTCTCAAGATGGTATCGTCTCAGGCAGGATGCCCGTACTGTTGATGCCTGTTGCCAGGATGCAGGTTTCCGGCCTGATTGTGCAGATAATTATAAGCAATGTTCCGGCTGAAAGGCAATATATATGAACCTTGATATTGCATGAAAATGCGGGATAGCCTGTCGGAAAATATCTACAACAACCAAGAATTTGGCTGTAATATCCAGGGGTTACAGACAGGTGCAGATTTTTCTTGCAATTATTTTCCAAATCAGGCATAATTTGAGGCTATTTGATTATAAGATGTCTTTATTCTGAAGAGGATGACAGTGAATTTTACCGGATTTATTAAAGACAGGAGGGAAGGATTCAGCCGTATCGGCCTGGCACTCCTGCTGCCGTTTGTCATTCTTTTGGCGGCTTACGTGGTTTATCAACTGTTCCTTATTCCCGAGCCGGTTGTTCGGGGTATAAAGGCCTTTGATTATCTGCCACTTGATAAAACCGTTCAGCTTCAGACTGAAAACATGGTCTCCATAGACATATCGGTGTATCAGGACGGCAGAAAGGTTGAATTATTGAAGGATACCCCTGATGTGGCGGAGAAGTCATACACACTGCGGATAAGGCCGAAGGACCTGAAATTAAAAGACGGTCAGGCAATCACTGTCATAACAGCCAAGTCAGGCATCCTGAAAAAGGTTGAATATAATATCACGTCTTTGATCGATACGGTTCCGCCTGATCTTCAGGTGGCAAGGGCACCTTCAGTTATTTACCAGGGCAGCGGAGGATTTGCAGTGCTGAGGGCTGCTGATGCCGGTTCCGTGTTTATTGAAATTGCAGGCAAGACACGCTCAGGTGAGGAACAGTCCTTCAGGAGATTCAGGGCATATGCTGTGGCGGATTTACAGCCTGAACCGGCTGATGAGGAACCGGAGCAGGCGGCAGGCGGTTACCGTAAAAAAAAGGAGTCGGTCTACTATGTGTTTTTCCCTGCGCCTTTTGACATCAGAAAGGACAGTGTTTTTTATGCCGTGGCAGAGGACACTGCCGGGAACCGTACCGTAAAGGCGCTTCCGACGAGGCTGATAATGAAGAAATACAGGTCTTCATCGATCCGTATCAACGACAATTTCATCAAGACCGTTATTGCTCCGTTATTAAATGAGACGGATATAACAGACCCTGAAGCATCTTTCAGGATGGTAAATGAGAAATGGAGAAAAAACAGTGAAAAGAGGCTTATCGAGATTGCCCGCAAGACAAAGCCGGAAATTCTCTGGGAAGGCCCTTTCCTGCAGTTGAAGAACAGCAAAGTCATGGCTGTATACGGAGACAAAAGAACATATTATTATAATAAAAAGGCTGTCAGCAAGAGCGTACATCTCGGCTATGACCTTGCCTCATTTGCCCGTGCGCCGGTTGAGGCCGCCAATACCGGCGTTGTAAGGTTTGCAGGAAATCTCGGTATCTTCGGCAATGCCGTAATAATCGACCATGGGCTTGGTCTCATGAGTCTGTACGGGCATATGTCGGAGATAATGGTTCGTGAAGGCCAGTCGGTCAGGAAAGGTGATATAATAGGAAGAACCGGCGCTACAGGGCTTGCAGGCGGCGATCATCTTCATTTCGGAGTGCTCATAGGCGGTTACGAGGTGTCTCCCCTTTACTGGTGGGACCCCCGGTGGATAAAAGTGAATGTAACAGACTATCTGCCTTGACCTTAATGTTGCGCATAGACACAGCAAGGGAGGCTGCCGTAAAACCGGCAGGCTCCCTTGCCCGCAAGGCGATATTTTTATGCCCCTGTAAGTTAATGCCGCTGTAGGGCAAATAAATGCCGAATTCAATAGACAAAACAGGGAAGCCGATATAAAATTGAGAGGATATCCCTGAGGTTGCATAAACGTGGCAGTTGAATCTGCCGTAAAAGCTTCAAACCCGCCGGAAACGGGAGAGGAGGAAATACGATTTATGCTACTGTTATTCCCAACAGGATTTATAAAGCGACTGGACGTTGGAAATAAGTCTTTGTTGCATATACGCAGACAGGTTGTCCGGGAATTTTATGAGTACATGTGCTGTTATTCCGAATTATTCCTGAAGCCGGCATTATCAGCATGCCGCATTCAGGGGGGATACTGAAAAGAGGCTACAGAATGATGGTTCCCGGACAGCGTGTGAAGCTCTGAGTAAAAATGCAACTGCTTCTTAATTAAGAATGTTGCATAAACCGGCAGGAGAGCCGGAAGACCTTTATAAAGCGAACGATAAGGTATAAGCAAATAAAATTAAACAGACAGAGGTGAGGTAAGTAAACAATGGACAGACAGGTAACAAAACACGAAGTACCTTCCTATGATATTGTGGAAGAGATCAAAGAGATAGACGGCTCTATCATCGTGCTTCGTATTTTCTATATCTTTATGCATATTGCCTTTAAATTCCAACTGATAAAAAACGACAAGCTGTGTTCGGTTGTGATCCCCAGGAAACTGCTTGAGGGTCTGAAGGCCAGGAATTCCATCCTCGAGGATGAACTCAACAGGATACTGGACTCATCCCTGCAGCAGGCGGACTGCTGGAACAAGATATGATGAAACCGGTTTCTGCCCGAGGGTTTTCATAATTGCCCTGTTATGACTTAAATCATGGATTTAAGTCCTGTTATGCCATAGTATAGTAGTAAGGTTGCGTGAACCGGGCGGGAGATCCTGCCAAGCAGGACCTCCCGCAACGGAGGCGGCAGCATGATGTAAACCCTGTAAGGTATCACCTTGCAGACAGTAACGAAAAGGGGTAATTATGTTCAAGAACGAATGCCCGGGCAGCAATGAAATAAAACAGCCGAAGCCCGAAGATATAAAGTGCCGTTACTGCGGGGCTGACATAGAGATATGGAGCG
>JAADFS010000066.1 GCA_013152795.1 Deferribacteres bacterium | reverse complement strand
TATGCCCGCTCGCTTGTCAGGGCGTCATATACGTCGGCAACGGTCACTATCCTTGCCTCAATGGGTATGTCCCTGCCTTTGATGCCCGAAGGATAGCCGCTGCCGTCATATCTTTCGTGGTGGTGCAGTATGATGTTTACAACAGAGGGGGGCATCTTCGCCTGAAGGGCAAGGTCAGCGCCCCAGCGCGGATGGTTTTTTATGATTTCATATTCTTCCTTGATAAGGGGGCTTTTTTTGTCCAGTATATGGTCCGGGATGTTTATCTTGCCGCAGTCATGCAGCCAACTGCCGTACAGCAGGTGCTTCTTCTCCTCTCCGGAGAGATTCAGCGCACCGGCTATCAGCATGGCATATGAGGCCACATTTTCGCAGTGCCCCTGTGTATGGGGGTCTTTTAGCTCTATGGTCTGAGCAATACCTAACAAAGTGGCCTCATCTCCTGTTTTCAATGACCTTACAAGGTGGTAGTGTTTGACCGCATCATGCACTGTCTGTACCAGCGCGTTGTCTTCCCAGGGCTTTACGATGAAGCGGAACAGCTCGCCTTTATTTATTGCATCAACAGCGGTTACGAGGTCTGCATAGGCTGTCATCAGTATCCTCAGCGTATCCGGCGAGACATCCCTGACTTTCTGGAGCAGGTCGATTCCCTTTATCGCGGGCATATGGTTATCCGAGACAATAACCGCTATTTCCTCTTTGCCGAAGAGCTCAAGGGCTTCCCGGGGATCGGCGGCCTTAAGGATTTTCAGGCCGGTACCGGTGAAGAGGCTGTCCAGTGAGTTCAGGACATGTGTTTCGTCATCAATAAACAGGACGGTACCCGAGATTTCCATATTGCCTCTGTATTGTTATTTCCCGCTTCAGCAAAGGAGACACACATCCCCTTTAGACTATGTATCGGACGGTATAATTGATTTCTTGAACAGGCGGCTGCGATACAGGCAGTTTCAGCAATCCCCGTCCATTTTCAGGAGGAATTCGCCCAGTTGCCTGACGGTTTCAACAAACATATTATAATCAACAGGCTTCACTATGTAGCGCTTGCACCCGAGGTCACGGCACTTCTGTATGGTTCCCGGTTCATCGGTGGTCGTAATGATTATTACGGGGATGTCGCGCAGTGTCTCATCCTGCTTGAGCCTCTGCAGGATTTCAATACCGTCGATTCTGGGCATGCGGATGTCCAGAAGCAGTATGCAGGAGTTTCCATCCTGCAGGCAGAGATTTTTACCCTCTCCTGAAAGGAAATGCAGTATGTCTTCGCCGTTTTTGAAAACGAGTATCCGGTTGCCGACGCCTGCACGTTTGAGATTTTTTATTATGAGTCCTGCATGGCCTTCATCATCTTCTGCCAGGAGGATAACGGTGTCTTTTTTCATATTCAAATTCTATATATATTTCATGCTAAAGGCAAATTGCAGGCTTCACTTTTATAAAGCAGAAGAGTTAATATAATTCCTGTTTCATTCATAAAAAAGACCGGAAAAAAAGAAATCATGAAATACATCATTCTTGTCGGAGACGGGATGGCCGACAGGCCGCTGAAGTCTCTTGGATATAAAACATGCCTCCAGAAGGCGCATACACCGAATATGGACAGGCTTGCACAGGAGGGGGAAGCAGGAAAGGCCAGAACCATACCCCCCGGGTTTGACCCCGGCTCGGATGTTGCAAATCTTTCCATTCTCGGATATGACCCTGTAAGATATTACAGCGGCCGGGCGCCGATCGAGGCGGCATACAGGGGGATAGAGCTGAATCCCGGCGACGTTGCCTTCAGGTGCAACCTGGTAACACTGAGATTTTCCGCCTCCGGTGACATGGACAGCGCCGTGATGCAGGATTACAGCGCCGGACATATCACAACAGGAGAGGCCGCGGCCCTGATCCGGGATATTAACAGGAGACTCGGTACCGAAGAGATTATCTTCCACCCGGGTATGAGTTACCGGCACCTGATGATCTGGAAAAACGGAAAGCACAGGATGCACTGCACCCCGCCGCATGACATTACCGGGAAAAAGGTGGGGAAATACCTGCCTGCCGGAGAAGGTGCGGAAGTGCTCCGCTCCTTGATGGACAAATCCAGGGATATACTCCTGTCGAACAGGGTAAACAAAAACAGGATCAGGAGGGGGCTCAATCCTGCAAACAGCCTGTGGTTCTGGGGCCAGGGCAGGAAGCTGTCATTGCCCGGATTCAGGGACAAGTTCAATGTGCAGGGCGCTCTTATATCCGCCGTCGACCTTACCAAGGGACTCGGCATCTGTGCGGGTTTCAAGATATTGAACGTAAGAGGTGCAACCGGATATATTGACACCAATTATACCGGCAAGGCAAGGGCTGCCCTGAGGGCGCTTAAAACATGTGACCTGGTGTATGTGCATGTTGAGGCCCCTGATGAGGCGGGACACAACGGGGATGTAAAGGCCAAGATACAGGCGATCGAGGATTTTGACTCAAAGGTTGTGGGAACGGTACTGGAGAGCGTGCGGAAGCTGAAAGACTGCAACATCCTGCTGCTGCCCGATCATTTCACGCCCATAAGGGTAAAAACTCACACTGATGAGCCTGTGCCGTTTGTCATTTTCAGGACCGGCGGAGCCCGGCACCGCGCAGGGGCGAAGGCCGCCGGTTTTTCGGAGAATATATGCAGGATGAAAAATATCCCGTATTTTGAAGAGGGATATAAGCTCATGGATTATTTCATCAAGGGAATAATTTAATGCAACTATTGATAACTATTCAAACGGGAAGGTAAGGAGAAGTGGGATTGATAGTACAGAAATACGGGGGGACATCTGTTGCGGATACAGGCCGCATAAAGTCTGTAGCTGAAAGGGTTGCGGCAAGGGTAAGGGAAGGCGACATGGTGATCGTCGTTGTCTCTGCAATGGCCGGCGAGACCGATAAATTCGTGAGATTCGCCCATGAAATAACGGACACCCCGGATGAGAGGGAGATGGACCTGCTGCTTTCCTCCGGCGAGAGGATAACGAGCGCGCTCATGGCTATGGCGATTCAGGATTTGGGTCTCAAATCAATGAGCTTTACAGGCAGGCAGGTCGGGATAATCACAGACAGTGCGCATACAAAGGCGATGATCGAGCATATTGAGGCTGGAAGGCTCAAGGCCGCGCTGAATGAGGGCAAGGTGCCGGTTGTGGCTGGATTTCAGGGAATCGATGAATTTTCCGATGTCACCACACTTGGCAGGGGGGGGTCGGACACTACAGCGGTTGCCATAGCAGCAGCCCTTAATGCGGATCTGTGCGAGATATATACTGATGTGGAGGGGGTGTTCACGGCTGACCCGAGGATAGTTCCTGATGCCAGGAAGATGGACAGGATATCTTACGATGAGATGCTGGAGATGGCGAGTCTGGGGGCAAAGGTGCTTCACGGCCGCTCTGTTGAATTTGCAAAAAAATACAATGTTCCTTTAGTGGTCCGGTCGAGTTTCAACACGTCCCCGGGCACCCTCGTTACAAGGGAGGATGAAGACATGGAGAAAACCGTTATAACAGGAGTCACCCATGACAAGAACCAGGCAAGAATCACCATCATGCGCGTGCCCGACAGACCCGGAATTGCGGCCACTATTTTCAATGCAATAGCAGCGGCCAACATTAACGTGGACATGATCGTCCAGAACATCAGCAGTGATGACCGGGCGACGGATATATCCTTTACCGTCTCAAAGGCAGAGGCGAAAAAGGCATTTGAGATCACCCAGAAGGTATCGGACGAACTCGGCACAAAGGGCGTCAACATGAATACTGATGTGGCAAAGGTCTCGATAGTCGGGGTGGGCATGCAGTCGCATTTCGGTGTGGCTGCCACGATGTTTGAAACCCTGTCAAATGCGGGTATCAACATAATGATGATCAGCACATCGGAAATAAAGATATCCTGTGTAATAGATGTCAAGCATGCCGAAGAAGCCGTCAGAAGGCTTCATGACGTTTTTCAGCTTGCAAAACAGTAGTTGTTTCATTTAATGTGTTTAACAGCGGTTAGATAAAGTGTAAGTGTAAGTGTAAGTGAAAAATTTCACCGACACCCACACTTGCACTTACACTTACACTAAAATAAACAATCTATGCGAAAAGTCGAGATATATGATACAACTCTCAGGGACGGGGCCCAGTCAGAGGATATATCGTTCTCTGTGGAGGACAAGCTCAGGATCCTGCACAAGCTTGATGAGTTCGGGATTGATTATATCGAGGGCGGATGGCCGGGGGCCAGCCCGAGGGATGCCGAGTTTTTTGAGAGGGCGAAGAAATTCAAATGCAGGAAATCGAGGCTGGCTGCCTTCGGCTCCACGCACAGGGCCTCGCTGAAGGTCGGCGAGGACCCGAATATAAGGGCCCTCCTGTCTGCGGAAACCCCTGTAGTAACAATATTCGGAAAGACATGGGATTTTCATGTCAGGGAGGCCCTGCGGATTTCCCTGCAGAAGAATCTCGATATCATCTACAACACCATTGTTTATCTTAAAGAGAGGGTCCCCGAGGTGTTCTTTGATGCCGAGCATTTTTTCGACGGCTACAAGGCAAATCCCGGATATGCCCTGAAAACCCTTAAGGCGGCGGTCTCTGCAGGTGCGGACCGCCTTGTTCTGTGTGACACAAACGGCGGCACCCTGCCTGGTGAGGTGGGAAAGATAGTGGGAGAAATGGTCAGGACATTCGGTACCCCTGTGGGTATCCATGCGCACAATGATTCGGAATGCGCGGTCGCCAATTCCATCGTCGCCGTGGAATCAGGCGCGGTCCATGTGCAGGGAACCATAAACGGCCTCGGTGAAAGATGCGGCAACGCCAATCTCGTCTCCGTCATTCCAAACTTAAAGTTAAAACTTAACATTAAATGCATAACCGACAGTAAATTAAGAAAATTAAAGGATGTATCGCGATTTGTGACAGAGATAGCCAATCTCCGTCATTTCAAGAGGCAGCCTTATGTCGGCGACAGTGCCTTTGCCCATAAGGGCGGTATCCATGTCAGCGCAATCCAGCGGCATCCCGAGACCTACGAACATATAAGGCCTGAACTCGTGGGAAACTACCAGAGGGTCCTCGTATCAGACCTGAGCGGCAGGGGCAACATAATAAGGAAGATAAAGGATTTCAGGTTAAAGATTGACCCGGATTCACCGAAGGTGGCCCAGGTAATCAGGGAGCTGAAGGAACTGGAAAACCAGGGGTTCCAGTTTGAAGGTGCTGAGGCCTCTTTTGAACTCCTGATAAAAAAGACATTCGGGCTTCACAGGAAATTCTTTGATCTTATAGGATTCAGGGTGATCGATGAAAAGAGGAGGGAAGGGGAGACGCCCTACAGCGAGGCCACTATAATGCTGACCGTGGGCGGAAAACTTGAGCATACCGCTGCTACGGGCAACGGGCCTGTCAATGCAATCGACAATGCCCTGAGGAAGGCGCTGGAAAAATTCTACCCCCAATTGAAAGAGGTCAAACTGCTGGATTACAAGGTAAGGGTGCTGACAGCAGGAGTAGGCACGTCGGCAAAGGTGAGGGTTCTTATAGAATCCGGCGACGAGACGCACAGGTGGGGAACGGTCGGGGTATCCGAGAATATAATAGAGGCCTCGTGGCAGGCCCTTGTGGACAGTATTGAATACAAGTTGCTGAGAGGGTAAGCGCTGCGCGTAAGAGTATGATAATAGAAGAAACGGGGATTGTTACAAAAACAGAAGGCGGGATGGCGAAGGTGGCCGTGGAGAAAAAGGGCGGATGCGAAGGCTGCGCAGTAAAGAACGCTTGCGAGGCGGCGGGTGAGAACATGGAGATTGAGGCGCTGAATCCCCTTCATGCGAGAGAGGGGCAGAGGGTAAGGGTTGCGATGGGCACGCAGACGTATCTTAAAGGCTCGATGCTGGTGTACGGGCTTCCACTTGCCTTATTTGTTACAGCCGCAATCATAGGAAAGAATATCGGCGAGGCGTATTTCAGCCGCATGAGTCCGGATACCATTGCAGCCATAGCAGGATTTACAGCATTGATACTTTCCATGCTGGGAGTAAGAACATGGATCAAGAGGGTGGAGACAAGGCCGGGGTACAGGCCTGTTATCAGGGAGATACTCGGATAGAGGGTGCAGTCGTCAGGGTACAGGATACTCGCTGATAGAGCTTTTCCGGCAGGCTCTCCTGCCCGCCGGCGGTATTTTTATGCCGCTGTTAAGGTAAATTAAAATGCATCAGGATATCGGAAGGAGGTTATTTTATGGGTTTTGATGTTGAAAAAATCAGGGATATAGCGGTGATTGCCCACGGCGGCGCCGGCAAGACCTCGCTGGTTGAGGCAATGCTCTATGACTCCGGCGCCATCGACAGGATGGGCAGGATTGAGGACGGCAGCACAGTGACTGATTTTGAGGCAGAGGAGATAAACCGTAAGATAACCATATCTTCCGCACCAGCCTTCTGTGAGTGGAAGGGTTACAGGCTGAACATTATAGACACCCCGGGGTATATAAATTTTATTGAAGATACCAAATGCTGCCTCAGCGCCGTCGACGGCGCGGTTGTTATTGTGAGCGCACTGTCGGGTGTAAAGGCGGAAACCGAAAAGATATGGCAATTTGCCTGCAAGTATGAAATTCCCAGGGTAGTATTCATCAATAAACTCGATAGGGAAAACGCCAATTTCAGTATGGCGCTGGATGAGATTGAACAGTCTTACGGGTCATCCCCTATACCGCTGAACATACCCATAGGCTCTGAAAGCAGCTTCGAGGGGGTTGTGGACCTGATCAGGATGAAGGCCGTGACCTTTCAGAACGGCTCCCCTTCCGAGGGAGACATCCCTGATGCGCTGAAGGCCGAGGCGGATGAGTACCGCAAGAAACTGGTTGAAAAAATAGCCGAACTCGACGATGAACTGCTTGAAAAATACCTTGAGGGTGCCGACCTCACGGACGAGGAGATAAACAAGGGCATAAGGGAGGGCTCCATAACGAGGAGGTTCATTCCGGTTGTCTGCGGCTCGGCCGTTAAAAATATAGGCGTTCATCAGCTCCTTGATACAATACTGCTCTGTCTCCCCTCACCGGCGGAAAAGGCGAATATCACGCCGATCAGGGGCAGAAATCCGAAGACAGGCGAAGAGACCGTCAGGAAGGCGGACCCCGCCGAACCTCTATCAGCCCGCGTATTCAAGACCATTGCAGACCCCTTTGCCGGAAAGCTCACGCTTTTCAGGGTGTTTTCAGGTGTCCTGAAGGCTGATTCGAATGTTTACAATG
>JAADFS010000065.1 GCA_013152795.1 Deferribacteres bacterium | reverse complement strand
TCGCGGTTTGCGTTTGAAAACGCCCTCCGTGAGGCAGCGGGCTATCTCAAAACACTTAAGCAGTTCGCCGAAAGTGACCCTCATTTTATCCTCGAGGAGGCGGCACTGAAGGAGCTGGAGAATCTCCACCTTGAGCTCGTGCTGCAAGGCTATGCCCACTCTTTGATTGGGAGAAATTACACTCACATAGCCGCGTATGATTTACAGGACAAGCTGCTAAAGCTAAGCGCCTTGCAAGCAGCCATCCATCAGCGAGAGAATATAACCCGCGAAGATGTGCGGGCCGCCTTCGTGGATATGGTCGAGCTGTGGGGGCACACCCTGCATTATATCGAAGCGAAGGTTATGGGGCGCCTTGATTATGGCAGTGGGTGGAATGGTGCTGCGGGGAAAGCCCAAGAATGCCTCCGGTGGCTGTTCCAGCAAGGTGCTTCCTCCCGTGAAAATAGCAAAGTTAGCATTTCGGAGTTTGTTGCCCAAATCGAGAAGGTATACGGCGTCGCAAATGAAACGGCGAGGAAACGGCTATACCGCTTCCAAGAGAACGGGTGGATAGAAGCCGCCCAATTGGGGCAACATGATTCCCGAGTGTGGTTGGCATTTGAACCGGAAGAAAAAAGTGCCGATGGGATGGATGCCATCAGGGAAAAATTGTCAAATTCCTCCACTTACCTCTCTATTGCAAAAAAGTTTGAGGGTGGGCAGGGTGTCCAGGGTGGTATCCAATTCCAAACAAAACCACAAAAAGAGAGAAAAAATATTGCATTGAGAGAAAACCCCACAAAGAAGGGGGATAAATATGATAAAAATACTTCAATAATTATTACACAAAATTCAGAGTTTTATAAAGATATACACCCTGGACACCCTCCTTCCCCCTTTTCTGTGGGGTTTAAGGATTTTGACCCTGAAAATGAAAAAAGCAGGGAGCACGATACCACCCTACCACCCTGCCCACCCTCACCACCCTCAACCGGCGAGGTTAGGGTCAAAGGGTCAAAAGGGTCAGAGACCCAATTGACCCAAAACACCCTCACCGAAGAGCCCCCTCTCGCCGAGCAGATTTTACAATACCTTCGTGAGAGCAGGGGCGGGGAAAACTACACCGAAGCCATCCGCGAGGGCTGTGGGTTTGTGGCTCTCCCCGTTCTCGAAACCACCCTCGAGTATATGGCGAAGGAAGGCGACCTTCTCCAGCCGGAGCCCGGCTTATGGAAGCTAGCAGATGCACCCCCGCAGGCGGATGAGCCCGAAGGGGAAGCGGACGCTTTGCTCATTTCTCGCCAGCGTGAGGCCCTCGCTTTCCTAAAAGGCCGCCCGAAAGGGCTCGCGACCACTTTGACCGACTTAGCCCGTGCTGTGAGCTGCCCGCCGGAGGATGTTCTTCCCCTCGTGGAGCAACTGGCCCCCGAAGGCGTAATTTATGACCCCAAAGCCGGGCTTGTGGCTTATGCAGGGGACGGCACAGCCCCCCCTCTTATCGAGAGGGTTGTGGATATGGGGGCAACTAATCCGAAAAAGAGCAAAGGAGTTGATAAAAGATGAACTACGAAGAAAGCCTAAAAGGTGAAGAACGCATCGTTTGGCTTCGGGACCCTAGCAGTTACCCCTATTTGCGGGAATACTCCTTTTGGAGCAGGTGGCGCACACGCCGCCCCTCCTGGGCTTATCATGCAGGGGTTCTTATCGCCTATTCGGTGCTTAGCAAAAAGGCAGAGCCCAACATGTACGGGGAATATCTTCGCCGCACATGGTGGCTGCGGGACTACGACTTCGGGATGCCTGGCAACCCACACGGGGCGAAAGACGGCTACAATTCCCGCCACGGCCCGACTGAGGCGGTGCTCACCTGTTCCGTGGAAGCTGGAAAGCTTAGCATGGGGTTTCCCGGTCTCCAGCTGCGGAGGTGGAGGTAAAACATGGGTTTTGAGAACCTGCCCTTAATCGGGATAAGAACGAGCCAAAGCAAAGACAAGAAAGGGGAAAAAACGGGCACTTCACAAAAAGAAAGCTCGAACCCTACCCTCTCAGAACAACGCAGCATAAATTATCTCTTTTCCCGCTCCCCGAAGATGCGGGAACTCCTCCTAGCCATGAGTGAGTTTGCTATGGGGAGCGCCGCCCTTGCCTCGGTTGTGGGTGTGCGAAAGAGAACCCTTGCACGCTGGCTCGCCCTCCTCGAGGAAAAAGGGTTGGTTGCCAGGGACAAAGAAGGAAACCTTTACTTGTGGGCCTTGACCCCACACGGAGAGGCTCTGAAGAAAAGGCTGGAGGTGCGGCGGTGACAGCTAGCAAGCCCCAGAGCCGGAGAGATGCCGTGCAAATGGTGAGGGGGAAATTGGAGGCATTGCCGAAGAAGCCAGCCTCTCCTTTACTTGACGCATTAGTAATAATTTACTCAAAGAGAATCGTGTTCATGGCCCCGGGTGAGTTGTTACACCTGGAGGAACTGAAGGGGCTCGACCTCCCCACACACCACGATTTGCATGATGAGCGCCAGCTTGCCGATTTGCATAAGGAGGTTGTGCGCTATCTTGCCGCTATCGGCATAATGAGCCCCGCGGGGGTGTTGCTGTGAATAAGAAACGGCTCCCCGCGCTTGACCCTTATCGCGACCTGAAATGTTTCTATTGCCAACACTACACTCAACAAAAAGGGACTCTGCATTTCTGCAAGCTCAAGCGGAGCGTCATTAACCCGAGCCGGCAGCACAGATGCCCCTACTTCGAACCCAAAGGAGGGGATTTAGAATGACCTTAGTGAAATGGAAATATTTGACGACCTTCTTAAAACGCCACCGCTGCAGCTATCTAGAGGAGTGCCCGAACTGCGGACTGAACCGACAAAAGATATTTTACAATTCCAGGCTCGTGTGGGACCCAGGGTCAGGGCGGTTCCTGATTCTGTTCATTGGGGGCGACATGAGCCACCTATGCTTCAACTGCGGCCGTGACACACATTGCTCGACCCGAAGCGAAACGCACGACAAAACACGGAAGGAGGCGGAACGCCAATAGCGGATATGGGGGCGATTATATTTGTGTCCAGGCATCGCAAAGTGCAGGGGTTTTGTCATTTCCCCTGCTGCCACGGGAAGCGGTGAGCCGTGGAGCGCCTCCAGATGCAAGACGGGCACAGGGGCAAGTTTGTCACCTTGGCTTGCCCCCCTGCAGGGGGCCTTCTCCCCCCCCCTGCAGGTTCTTTTAAGAGGGCCTAAAACAAAGCAGACTATTTCTTGTCGTATATAAGTTACAAACAAACCGGACTCTTTTGGCATCCGAACCCTTAACGAAAAGTGTTACACTATAACGATAATGTATCCCTTTCTCAAAACGAAGAGCCAAACGACGGGAGAGTCGTCCCATAATTGGAGCACAAACGGAAAACAACAGGTGCGGGGTATTATCTTTTCCCTTTTTAGTGGCGGTTAGCTAGGGTTCGACGACAATTTATACCCATCCGTGCGATTTTTATGGCTGCCTCTGCCTCTAAAACCCTTATGCCACAAGGGAAAGCGAGGCACATTATCTATAAGGAAGGCCTCCCCCTCGGCCTGTGGGGCAACTTTGCTTTCTTGTCCAAAGCGGAGAGGGGGTTTCTGTGACCGCTCTTCTCCAAAGCCACAACCTTCTCGCCCATCTCCCGCATCATGTCCTCGATGAGCTTCTCCTTGAGCTTGTCGTATATCTCACTATCGCTCAGTAGCTTGCTGAGCAGCTCCGCCTCCTTTTGTGTGGCTTCCTGCATCTCGGCTGCTGCCTCCAAGCTCAAGGGAGCTCCACAGCGGGAGCATATTCTCGCACCTTGGCTGTTTACCCTCCCACAGCGGGGGCATTGGATAAACTCCTCGGCGTTTTTCTCCTCTTGGATTATGCCCTTGGCCTTGAGGTAAGCCTCGCTTGCCTCGCTCCCCCTTATGTGGGTATATGTGCTCAGCATGTTTGAGCTGGGCGCGTGCCCCGCCCTGTATTTGATGACTGCCTCATTAAGCCCCTGCTCGCTCCATAGGGTTATCGCCGTGTGGCGGAAGGTGTAGGGCTTTGCCTTCGTGCTGTCTATCCCCGCCTTTTGGGTTATCTTCTTGATTAGGCGGAGCAGCGCGGGTTCGTCCATAACTCCATATTCCCCCCAGCGCGCCTGCTTGCAGAACAGCTGTGCATTGCCATCCCCCTTGCGCGGGTGCATCGCCAGCCACTCCTGGAGCATGGGGACGCAGGAAACAATAGCTATTTCCCTCTTGCGCCCTTCTTTGGTCTTAGGCAGGAACACATAGGGGACATTCTCCTCGAAGTGTATGTCCTTAACCCGCAGCGCCAGCAGCTCCTTCGGGCGCACGCCCGTTTCGAGGAGGAATTCCACAAGGGCCTTATTGCGCGTGCTTAGCTGCGCCGAGCGCAAGGCAGCCACTTCCTGGGGTGAGAATATGTCCTCGGCCGTCTTTTCCCCGTGTGGCTTCTTGATGCGCCACTCAAAGGCGGGGAACTTAAACCCCTTCTTCTTCTCTAGCCAATTAAGAAAGGTTTTGAATTGGACCTTGTAGTCATAAACAGAAGCGGCGGAAAGCTTGCGCCCCTTTGTCTTTTTTGTGGTTACGCGGTTGCCGTCCCTCCCCGTTATTATTGTGCGGCTGTATCGGTAGCTGTCTATCTTTGCCATAAGCGCGTCAAAGCAGTCCTCGTCCAGGTCCTTCAGCTCGCAGGGGAGCCACTCCAGCACCTTGCGCAATTGGATGGCATACTTCTTTTTCCTGTGGTCGCTGATGGGGCCATCACGCCCTTGGTATTGCTCCACAAAGGCAAGGACAAGCTCCTTGTCCCGCTTGCTTATGGACTTGCTAGCCCTGATTAGCTCCTTGCTTTTTTCCAATTCCGCGCTTATGTCCGTTGGCATGAGCTATAATAAGCAGGGGGGATTTATAACCCTTATGTTAAGAGTGCGCCGTGGGGGATTGCTGCAAATATACGACATAAATCCCCCCATCTAAATAAGGCAAGTAAAAATGAGCGTTTAGTGTTACGCATGCCTGCTTTTTATAAATTTGGGTCAGGTGGAGGGGCGGCGTGCCGTTCGTTAGTCTTAACTAACAACCATATCGCATAGGTATGTATGTGTGCGTCACATCACAAAACCACAATCGCGCTTGCCTGTTATTTGCCGGTTACGGAAGCCGAACAAATCCAGAGGTTAGCGAACCGCAAGCTGATTCCACTTTCTCGGCTAATCCGCCATCTCCTCCGCGATTGGTATGAGAAGGAGGCGGGACAATGAGCTCCCCTTACCCTGGACTCCTGCACCTGCGCCAGGAGGCTGAAGCGATTGCCAAAGCGCGCATAATCCAGCTGCACCGCGAGGGCAAGCTGGAGGGGTGGCTTCTCGAGCATACTCACGGCATGGCCAGGCACGGCGCGGACAACCGGGCGGGCGAAATGCCCGCCACCCCCGACTAAAAGTATTAATCAAAAGGTGAAAAAATGACAGATAGACAGAAAATAGTAATACTTTACAACGACACCGCCTCCAGCGTGAATAAGGTAATCGGTGTGGAGTTATCGCGCGATTCTCAGTTCATTTTAATCCAAAGCACCACCCTCGGGAAAGTGCAAATACCCCTTGCGAAGGTTGTTAGGATACAGGAGGCGGAGGCATGAACCTTGAGGATATACCCTCCGAGCTCCGCAAGGCTCCCTTTTGGCTTTGCTGGACATCCCGCAAGCGAGCCGACGGGCACCTGGACAAAGTCCCTGCGGCGCCGTGGCGCTTTGGAGATAATCGCCCCGCAAGCGTTACCGACTCCGCGAATTACGCCAGCTTCGAAAACGCCGTCGCAGCAGCCAAAAAGAAGGGCGTCGGAGGGCTGATGTTTGCGTTCTCCCCCCAAAATCCCTATGCGGGGCTCGACTTAGACCATTGCCTCGACGAGGCAGGCAAGCCGAACAGGCTGGCTCAAGAAGCTCTCCGGCGGTTCAGCACCTATTGCGAGGTTAGCCCCTCTGGCCACGGACTACACTTCATTTTTCGCCTCGCCGACAAGAGCAAATTCCCAACGGGGCGGCGAAAAGGGCATCTCGAGTTTTATTCCGGAGGAAGAGGGTTCACGCTTACGGGGAAGCCGTTCGATGACCAGCACCACGAGCTAAAAGACGAAAGCGAGGAGCTCCTAGCCTTCCTCAAGGAGCACGACCTCGCCGAACAACCCTCCGGTAAGGGCGAGCTCTCTCCCGTATCTTTTGACCGCAGCCCATTGACCCCCACCGACCTCGAAGCGCTGGCACGGCTCCGTTCCTTCGCTGCAAAAGAACGCATTTCTCGTTTGTGGGGGGGCGACTTTTCTGATTTTCCTAGCCAAAGCGAGGCCGACTTAAGCTTAATGAATAGCCTTCTTGTGGCATGCAACGGGAACCGGGACCAGGCAATTAAGCTCTTTTTACACTCCGGGCTTTCCCGCCGTGAGAAAGCCCGGCGTCCTGATTATCTCAGTCGCACCATAGCAAAAGCCGCTGCAAGCTACCAGCCAGATGAGGAAGTCTTTAGTAGCCCCCTGCCATCGTTTAAACTGCCCAACCCTCTCGCTTTGAGCTCCTTTGTTTATCCAACTGAGCACCTGCCTCACTTTGAGGAGTTCTCCCGCTTACTCCGCCTGCAGGGGAAAGAGTATGCCATCGTCCGAAAGGCATTTTATTATCAGGCCATCTCGCTTCTTTTCCGCAAGTCTACTCTATGGGTGGGCGACCTGCACACCGACCTCCGCGTTCATGCAATTTATGCTTTGCCATCAGGGAGCGGGAAAAGTAACATTCTGTTTGCTCAAGAAAAGCTTTGCAGGGCTTTGGGATTAGTCCACAGCATGCCTGCAAGCTTTCACCCCGAAGCCTTAGTTGGCAAGGTGCTTAGGCAGGGGAAAAAGGAGCCCAGTTATCAGGAAATACGAGGCCCGCTGAACGACGACTGGCTTAGTCTAAATGAGTCCATCGACTTGATACGCAGCACAGCGGAAAAGGCTCAAGAAATACGGAAGTATCTAAACACAGCATTAGACCCCTACGGCCAAAACCTTGTCGTAAAGCGGATGACCGACTTACCGCCTGAGCACGCTTTGAGCTATATGCCCTCGTGTATTGCATCCCTTTTTCTCCAGCCGTTCAAGGTTTCTGAGGAAGCTGCCTTAGTTGGAACCCTACGACGGGCATTTATTGTTTTCCCCGTGCTCAAGCAGGGCATCGACCCCATAGCATACAGCCAACGGCTAAGTGGAGGGTCGCGGTTTGCGTTTGAAAACGCCCTCCGTGAGGCAGCGGGCTATCTCAAAACACTTAAGCAGTTCGCCGAAAGTGACCCTCATTTTATCC
>JAADFS010000064.1 GCA_013152795.1 Deferribacteres bacterium | reverse complement strand
CCTGATTTGTGCAGGAGCAGGATGCGGAGGTTCCTCAAACGCTCCCCTATGGAGTTGAGGGCTGAGTCAAGAAAGCCCGTGATGTCAGTGGACAGGTCCTGGTTTATAACGCCCATGGGCTGGCCGGTGCTCTCCTCGGGCAGCCGGTCGCAGAACCGGGTCATTCCCTGTATGAGGTCGCACTTGGTGACAAGCACGTAAACCGGGAATTTGACCCCCATGGCGCGCATGAGCTCATCTATCCTGCGCCGGATGTTACGCCCGTCTTCCTCAAGGGCCTCGCGCGGGCTCTCCAGCAGCCTGTCCGCGGCTACTGTCACAATAAGACCGTGCAGGGGTTCCTTTTTCCTGTATTTAACCAGGAGGTTCAGGAATTTCTGCCACTCCTCCTTGTCCCTGCCCTCATCCACGGGAACCGCGTATCTTCCCGCAGTATCTATGATGACCGCCTGTTCAAAGAACCACCAGTCGCAGTTTTTCGTCCCTGAAATGCCGGGTGTCCGTGTAACCTCGGCAAACGGCGAGGAAAGGCGGGCGCTTTTTATGGCCGTGGTCTTGCCCGAGCCGCTCTCGCCCATTACGAGGTACCACGGGAGCACGTACAGGGGATTTCCGTATTTTCTCAGGTGCGAGCGCCTCAGGGCGTCAATGGCCTCCTTCCAGCGGGCCTGGAGCTCCTTCATCTCTTCCCTTTCCTTGCCCTTGAGCGCGCTTAATCGGGCCTCATCCTGCTCTATAACCTGCTGGACAAAACGCTGCTCCCTGCGCCTGAGCCACAGCTTGCGGAGGAATACCACACCGATCCCCGCACCGGCAAGGGCGAGCAGGAGAAAGAATCCCGCCCACCACGGCCAGTCCAGGCTGAGGACCACACCGAATACAAGCAGTACAACCAGGATGCCCAATGCGGCAAAGAGGAATATCTTGAGAAATTTTAATAACCTGTCTTTCATTTCGGTAATGAGCTCAGGAAGCTTTCTCCTATCCCCCTGAGGGAAAAATTGTAAATCAGGAACAACAGGCCGAAGAGCAGGACCGGCGCCGCAAGGGTTACAGCCGTAAAGAGCGAGAAACGGAATTTCGGCTTCTGCACGGCCATCTCCGCCTGCCCTGCCGGATGGGCCTCAGGGAAGAGTTCCGCCATTTCAAGCGAGGGGACCCCCAGGGAACTGCCTGCAAGGAGCTTGAGGTTGGAAGTCTTCAACTGTTCAAGCAGGTACTCGTCTTCCTTGCGGCAATAGCGCCCCATGAACCCCAGGGCCAGGCAGAGGTAGTAAACCTCCCTTACATCCCTCTGGTGCGGGCCGAGTGCGTTGAGCCGCTCGAAAAACTCTTCTCCGGCGGCAGCCGTATTATAAAAGATGCGCTGCAGCAGTTCCCTCTGCCACTGTTCCTTGTGTTGCCACGAAGAGCCGAGGATCGCCTCATCCACCCATGCGCAGACCGCGAACCGCGCGGTGTCATAGTCTTCACGGGTGAAAAGACCCTTTTTCAGGCAGTCTTCGCTCTGTGTCATCAGGCGCATGATATCGGCCTTGACCTGTTCAAAGGCAGGCTGCCTGTTGTTCACCGTCCTGCGGAAATAAGACACATACGCTATAAGCTCAATGAAACAATCGGTCAAATGCATAGTAAACTCCGTTTCCGGGGACTGTTACTTTCCCACAACCATAAGCTCGACCTCGAGGTCCTCGGGGGCATTGTCCCAGTAAAGGGCTATATTGTTGCCCTTCTCCACAAAACCCCACTGTTCGCTGTGCCGGTCCACCGCGAAATACAGGCAGTCCGCCCTGCGGGGCAGTTCCTGCGGGGGAACCTGGAGGCTCTCCAGCCCGATACCCGGGAGCGCCCGGGCTATCAAAATCGGCAGATGCTCGCGCGAGCTCAACTTGGCCAGTGATGTCAGCGAGTTAAGCACCGCCCTGTGGTCCTCCGCCGTCCTGCATACAAGGAAGAAGCGGTTGCGTCCCTCAAACACAGCGGGTTTCAGGTCCGCGGCATAGTAAGTGCCGTCATAAACCAGTTTTATTATATATTCCGGTCCTGCAGTGATCTCGTCTATTAGGCGGGTGAGTGTTTTCGCGGCCGCTGAAAAGCATTCCCACAGCCTGCCGTGGTCATAATTCGGCAGTGCAGGAACTCCGTCGCCGGATTCACCCATTACATTCACATTCTCTGAAAAAGAGGAAAGCTCGCCGATGAGCTGCCTTACGGTTCCGTAAACGGCCCATGGATGGACCCGCCCTGTTTCCGTGTAATGAAAAAGCAGGGGTACATAACGGTTAAGGGACCTGAGGGCCAGGAGATAGACCATGTCCCTCGAGCCGAACTCCGCACTCTGTATCCCGCGCTGTCTCTTGTACTCTTCAAGCTGCCGGCTGCGCGCGGCTGTCTGGTCCCTGATCTCTCTGATGAGTTTAAGCAGGATGTCCGAGCCGGAGATAGTGAGACACGGCGGGACAAAGCCGGGTGAAAGGACTATATCCTCCCCTTCCCTTTCCAGCCTGGCAATCTGCAGGAGGTCATAATCCCCGAGCAGTTCCGTCTCGGTCTCCCAGAATATCCTGAGTACGTAACTGAGCCGTTTGACCTGACCGGCAGGCCCGTCTGAATGCAGGTCCCTGATCTCCTCGGGCTCCGCGCCGGTGACAAACCGTGTGGTCACATCCGAGAGTGTATCTGTTTTCTCAAGGACCGTGACATTCTCCCCTGCCGTATTCCATTTCCTGAGTCCCACGAACACGCCGAGGGGTTTGCCTCCCTCTATCAGGGCCGCGTCAAACGTGCGGGCGTCGGCAACGGCATTGCCGTGCAGGACCGCATATGTGCCGTCCGGAAAAAGGAAGCTTCCGTTGAGGAGGCTGAATGTGCCGGTGCCGAGGGCGGCCTTTTCGATCTCGATTCCCCCTGTGCCCCAGAACTCGGGCTGCATGAAATCATGAAACGGTACCAGCAGTGATCTGAAGGACAGGTCGAGCAGTTGAAAGTGCTGGGGCTGCAGGAAAAGGCCCTGGTGCCAGAAAAGCGGTCTCTGTATATCCATTATTCTTCCAATCCTTGTATCTCGTGCGGCCCCAGGAAGAGCCTTATCTTCAGCTCCTTAAGGCTCTTTGTAAACATGTTCACGGGGATCTGATACAGGCGGACCATGCTGTCAGGCTCCATCTTGTAATAGCCTGCCGCAACACCCACGTATTTTGTTCCCTCAGCCCTGTCGAGGGTCCTGGTTATCTCCCGTCCGGGATTTATTATCAGCCGCCTGGAGCCGGTGACGGACGGGTCAAAGCGCCTGCACTCAAGCAGCCTGGGCAGCCCGTCCCTTTCATCAAGCAGTTGGTTGAAGGCATTGGGGTCCTTCAGTTGATAGACGCACAGCAGAAGCGTGTGCGCCTTGCCGTTGTAGAGGTTCAGATCATTCGAGCTTTTAAGATGCAGTGTGATTGCATCCTGTTTGTACGGCGCCTGGACGGTCGTAGCGCATGAGATAAAGAAAAACGCAAGACCGGCCGCAAACAATATCCTGATATTTGTTCTCATAGGACACCTCTCGCATTACTTTTATATAATTTCTGGCAGATTTTTTCAAATTCCCTCAGCATATCCTCCATGAACCGCCCTGACTCAAACCAGCCTTTGCATGCCTGGAATTTCTCCCGGTACACCTCAAAGCTCCCGGCCTTGCGGAGCGGGCCGAACTTGAGGCCCCCCCCTCCGGCGGCGGAGATGTTGTCAGGGTCCAGCTCGTTCAGAACCCGGCCTATGGTGTTCCTTGCCGCCTCCTGAAAGGCCCGGTGAGCCACCACGAAGGCGTCCCTGATCTGATCGAGATATGCCTGGAGTGACTCGGGCGTGCCTTCACGCTCAAGTCCTGAGCCTATTATGTGCCTGATCGTCGCAAGCTCCACCTTTTGACCAAGGAGAGTGGAATTAATAACGCCTATGATCTGGTTCAGCGTATCGAAAACCGTGTTCAGGGAAACGGATAATTTCTCCAGCAGTTCCCCTGCCGGAAGATTCTCCACCGGGATATCCTTGCCAAGCAGCAGGGAAAGCATCCGCGAGACCTCTTTCTGCTCGAGGCTGAGCGTCCCGCCGGCCGTTGCCGCCCCGAACCTGCCGGCAAGCCTGTCCACAACGGCCAGCCTTTCGGCGGGAGGCAGGTCTTTCAATCTCTGCTCCAGAAGGCCCTCGATCAATTGCCCGGCCCGCGAGCTGTCCGACTTGTAGACAGCCCTGATCTCCCCGGCAAGGGCGTCTGTATCTATGCCGCTATTTTGCTCCATCTTTTTTATCTTTGCCGCCGCGTTCGGCGGGCTTGATGATAACCGTCTCCTCCAGGAAGTCCCCGCCTTCCGGACTGCCGCCCTTTTTCTCCTTTTCAGGTTCAGGGGGCTCTCCGGGCGTCGTGGAACGGCCGGCATCCTGCCTTGATATTATAACGGTCTCCTCCACGACCTCAGCGGCTTCCTCCTGTTCCGGCTGTTCCGGGGGTGGTGCAGGTGCGGTTTCCTTTTCCGGGGACCGCGGAGAGAGGATGACCGTCTCGGTTGACTCCTTGCCGTCAGTGGCTGAGCCGGCGCTCCATTTATTGTAGATGCCCCTTAGAATCCCGTAAACCGCCGCATCTTCCGGTGCGGGTGCCTCCTCCGCCCTCCCCGCCGGTGCTTCAGTGAACATGAGGCCTCTTACCTCTTTCCTCAGGTCTTCAGACTGCTGTCTGAAACTCTCCATGGAGAATGACGGCTCAGGTGCAAACCCCGCCCTCAGCAGGGACAATGACAGGTCAAGGGCCTTATGCCAGAGGGGAATGAATTCTTCGCTGACCGTCTTTCCCTCCGGCTCCCAGAAGATATTGACAGGGGAAAACACAGTGTCAGGGTCTTTCGTACCGGGGGCCTGAAATGAAAAGTCATTGCCTTTCCGGCAATGATCCATAATATCCCTCAGAGATGAATTGACCGTTGAAGCATCCTGCCGGCTGTTGGCCAGCAGGGTGTTGAACCAGAGAAGCCCGGTATAAAACAGGCTCTCCGCACCCGGTGGTTCATGAAACGACCCGCCGCCCGGCGGGGGGCTGAATATGCCGATGAGATTCACCCTGAAGTTCCACAGAAACGGAAGCAAGCCGCCGTGACCGGGTAGGCTAACCCATATCCGCTCAACAGAAGGCCTCAGCCCCGGATGCCTCAGGAGGTCATCACCGCGGCAAATGCACCGGAGCACCTCCCCGAGGAAGCAGAGCTTCAGGTACAGGACCTCCAGGAAAGACCGGACGTCTGAATCAAACAGAAACGGGGCCTTTGCCAGGTTCCCCCTCTGCCGGATATCTTTCAGGCGGTTGATCCTCCCCCTCTCCTGCCTTTTCTCAAGCACGGATTCGACATCATCGAATCCAGCGCCCGAGACAAGGGACAAGAAATCCGGTGCATTCAATGACATGGCCCTGAACACAAATGCGTAAAACGGGTAAAAAGAAAAAGGGGTGATCCGTGCTTCAGCGCGCTGTTCCGTACCGTAGCACTGCCTGTGGTCAGGGCATTGCAGGCACGGGAATTGCCCGGCGTCTTTGGCGCCTTCGGCCAGGAGCCTGAATTTCCTGATCAGTGCCCTGCGGTCCCTCACCACCGGCGGAGCCGACGGCTCCTCGTCATACGTATAGAATTCGGCCCTGCCTGTTGAGGCGCACTGCGTGCAGTAAAGATAACGCTTTAACGATCCCGAATAAGGCTGAAGGCCTGAGGCATCCAGGAGGCCGTCGTCTTCACACTGCTGCAAAGGAAGCCCGCACTTCGGACAGGGCGGATGAAAGAATATCCTCCGTGCCTTGCAGAAAAACTGCGGCGGAAACGGTACAAGCCTTCCTTCGCCGTCTGTCTGTCCGGACAGCAGTATAAGGCCGCGGTCTTCGGCTTTATAAAAAGAAAAGGCATCCCGCCACGCCTCTTCAATATCCCTGTTGGTGACAGGCCTCAGTTCATCTTCTCCCAGCAGGTACCTGTCTCTCTGAACGAGCAGGAAGAGCTTGTCGACTTCGCCGCCCGTGCCGGTTACAATTCCGGCCTCGACAAGCCTGGCCAGGGGGTCAGAGTCAGTGACTACTGAAAAAGGAAAGGCCGTTTTCTCCAGGACTGTGCTGTCCTCTGATATGAGGGAGACCGTGAAATGAAAGTCTTTAATGCAGAAACACGAATCAATTTGCAATTAAGTTAAACCTTAAATCAAGTATTATCCGATCAGGCATAAACCGGCAAGATTAATAACTGTATAACCGCACGCGATATTACAATATTATTTACTGCAATAAATTATCATTTTTATATGGCTATGTCAACAAGATTCAGGGTGATTGAAGATCATGCCTTTAATCTGTCCGCCCTCTCTTTCTTGACAGCCCTTACAGTGAGCAGGAAATATATCACCAGGACAATCAGTATAACGTCAAGATAATGCAGCACGACAAAGGAATAGATATATATCCATGCATCATGCGCCAGACGGTCTATTATGTCAAAATCAGGCGACCCGACCTTTTTTACCTCATAACTTACACCCTTGTCATCAATAGTTACCTTTATATAGTGGTAAAAGTCGTGTAACGGGTCTGTGCCTACCAGTTCAGCGCCGCCTCCGCCTGTGATAATATAAGGGGTTCTGCCCCACAACCCGCGGTAGTATGCATGAATATGCGAGGCAAAGACCATGGTCACCCTGTATTTATCAAAAATTGCGTTCAGATTCCCTGCAAACTCCTTATCCTTTAAGGCATGCCCCAACATGATGCCTTCCTTTCTCGGATCATAAAGGGGCACATGCATAAAGACAAATCTGTACCTGTATTCGAGGGCCTTTTTCAGCTCTTCTTTCAACCACTCCTCCTGCCAGGGGTCCAGATTGTATTCATCGGCATCATCAAGGATGATAAAGTATGCATCACCCACGGCAAAAGAATAATAGAACCTCCCGAAGAAATTATAATAAGCACCCCTGCCGTCCTCCCTGAGTTCATGATTTCCGATGACAGTCAGCAGCGGCTTTTTTGATTTCCTTATCTGATTGATAAAAAACCTGAATTTCTCCCTTTCCCCGTCCTGCACGAGGTCTCCGATGTCAACAGAAAACAATATGTCATCTGAATTAAGCAGCCTGATGAGATTGTCGAATGTGGTTATCGAGTTTTTGTTATCGCCGAACACCGCAAAAGAAAATGCCCTGCTCTTATGGTCTATCTTCCTGAGCTGTTTGTAATTCCAGTCGGAAATATGGGGGAATGTCATCAATGAATAAATCTTGATTGCCAAAACCGCAATGAGGACCACAACGGCGGCAAAGAGATACTTCCGTGTATATATGCGTCTCATTTATC
>JAADFS010000063.1 GCA_013152795.1 Deferribacteres bacterium | reverse complement strand
GCTCTCTGACGCAACGCCGGGATGCAAACACGTCGGTCTTAATTATAAAACACCTGGTGAATTCAAAACAAGGCCTGCTCAAAAAAACGTGAAAACCGCCGTTCCCCCCCTCGCCCTATAGCCGTTGAACCCGCAACTCGCAACTCGCAACTCAGAACTCAGAACTTTGAACTTTGAACTTTGAACTCCCTCCGGCAAGTACGAACGCCGGCACTTATATTACAGGTGATAAAAATCCGCCAGACGCCGGACGGCCTTCAACTTTTCATTGCCCAGCCTGGCGGCCTGTACGGCGTTCTTCATTACCACTATGGTCCTGTCATAGGTTTTCCTGTCAACAGGGAAGGGGGTTCCGTCCTTGCCGCCGTGCGCAAAACTGTATCGCGCAGGGTCGGAGTAGCTCGGGGGGTTCCCGTAAATCAGCTCTGAGACAAGGCTCAGGGCCCTGATGGTCTTGGGGCCTACCCCCTGTATGGCCAGCAGTGTCTCGAAATCCTCCGGCTGCCTCTCATAGGTCCTTACAAGTGTGCCCCTGATCCTGGCCGGGTTGATGTCAGCGCCTGTTATGTTGTGCCTTTTTGCAAGCTGCAGGTTGTTAATGGAGCGTATTTCCCGCAGGAGCTTATCCGGCCCTTTCCTTGCCAGTTCAACGGATACCTGCCTTGCCTCTTCACTGCGTGCAGCCACCATGTTCAGCGATGCCTGTCTCCTGTCGCAGCATACCGCCTTGTGGGGCTCGACCACAAAGTCTCTCACATCGTCCCCGAGCCAGTGGTACCTGCGGGCCATCCTGTTTTGCGGATTCATGCCCTGCTGCACCACGGCCCAGTGCATGTTTTTGGTAAAGAGAAACACGTGGTGGTAGAGCTGGTAGCCGTCCTGTACAGCGGTGTTGTCCACCTTGGCGGACAGCTTGCTGGCGTATACAAGCCGCCGCGGTTCAAAGGAGTATTTTTCGCCGTATGACTCTATTTCACCGGGTGTTTTTCTTGAGGTTGAGCCTTTTCCGCCCGCGATGAATATCCCTATGTCGCCTTCAAGCCCCCTGATCCCCTCCTTTGCGGCCCCGAGCACGGTCGTAGTCAGTCCGCTGGAGTGCCAGTCAAAGCCGAGTACGCACCCGAATGCCTGAAACCAGAACGGGTCTGAAAACCTCCTTAATATCTCCTCGGGGCTGAACTCGGATGCAAGGGCCGTCAGGATCTCCCTTGCAAGCATGGACATCCGGCTGAAAAGCCAGCGGGGGGCCTTTCCGTAATGAAGGGGCAGTGTTGCAACGCCTGTGCGGGGCATGGCTGTATTATATCAGAAATTGCAGCCGGTTCACGCCCCTGTCTGTGTATGACGCGCAGGTAGGAGTGAGCGGGGGGTGCGGGTTGCGGGTTGCGGGTTGCGGGTTGCGGGTTCGGAGTTCGGAGTTCGGAGTTCGGAGTTAAGGGGGCAGGGGGCAGAATGAAACAAGTCCCCCTCCCTTGGCGGGAGGGGGGAGAGGGAGGAGGGCTGAACTATTGCAGTATGATACAAATCATAATAATATTCGCTTATAGTGTTATAATATGATTAAATATGTTTGATATCATGGCCGGTTTTTTTCTGGAGACGGTGTATGCGGAAAAGGCGGCTGTGAGGAAGGAGAGACATGATGAAAAGGACAAAGAACATAAGTCTCCTGGCGCTGATTGCGGTGTTCAGCATTGCAACGCTTGCAATCGCGGGCAGCCAGCCGAAGTATCCCATAAAGGGAAGGCACAAGGGCGGGGACGTTACGCCCAAGCAGGCATACCGGATGCTCCAAAAGGACCCCAAAAACACCTTTCTGGTGGATGTGAGGACCCGTTACGAATACCAGGACGTAGGCCATCCCGTAGGCGCATACAACATCCCCTGGCTGTTCAGCACCACGAGGGCCACGAAGAGGGGTTATGCAAAGGTACTTAATAAAAATTTCTGCAGGGACCTGAAAGCCCGTTTCAATCCCGAAACCGACACGCTTTTACTCCTGTGCCGCAGCGCGCAGAGGACTGTCGCGGCATCCACCGCGGCCGTGGATTGCGGATTCAGGGAAGACAGGGTGTTTAATGTGCTGGCCGGTTTCGAGGGTGACAAGGTCAAGGACAGGAACAGCCCTTACTACGGCAAGCGGCGGATCGCCGGATGGCGTCTTGAGGGGCTGCCGTGGACATACAGGATGGATCCGAAATACATGTACCTGCCGGACCTGCAGAAGAAGTAGGAAGTAGGGTGCAGGGTGCAGTTGTCAGGGGGCAGAATGAAATAACTTCCCCCTCCCCTTGGGAGGGGGCTGAGCTGTTACCACTGACGAAATCGCAGATAAAGCTTTTCCGGCATATTTTTGTGCCACTGTAAGGTGTGCGGGCTGGTTATTCCACTACCGGGAGGCTATCCCCGTTAAGTCTCATTCCCGTTATCTCCCACTCCCTGAAGCTCACGGTAAAATCATTGGTATCGTCTATTCTGATGTCCTTCGGGATGGCAAAGACCTTTCTGGAAATAGGCGGTTCATCGTACATCTTGCCGAGCAGGGCGGTTACCTGGTCGATTCCGAGGTTGATGTTTACTATCAACAGGAAATAGGGTTCGTTCATGACATTGCTGATTATGGGGTTTATCCTGGACATGGCCTTTGGCTCAATAACGGTCGTGAATTCGCCGGTTCCAAGATAGTGCTCATCAGGAATGCGAATCTCCGAGTACTCCACTCCGGGAATGGGCTTGGCCTCACGGCTTTTTATCTCCGGCATTTATGATCTCCTTTCCGCAAATCCGGCCCCCCGGGGGAGGGCTTGACTGTCAGTCGCCTCTATAATATAACACGTTGATGCTAATAGCAACGTGAGGGTACCTGTTTCATTCTGCCCCCTGACAACTGCACCCTGCACCCTCTGTTCTGTTCATCTATTTCTTTTTCAGGGCCTCTTCAACCGTCTTTATGGCGCAGAACTCACCGCACATGCTGCATACCTGTGCCTCTGCCGGCGGGACCTCCGAGCGCCGGCTTTTAACCTTTTCAGGATTGAGTGACAGCTCTATCTGGCCGTTCCAGTCAAGGGCCTTTCTCCTGCGGGCCATTTCCCTGTCAATATCCATGGCGCCCCTGACCCCCTTTGCAATATCAGCGGCATGGGCCGCGATCTTTGATGCGATGACCCCTTCCCTGACATCCTCAATGTTCGGGAGCCTGATATGCTCCGACGGCGTGACATAGCAGAGGAAATCAGCCCCCGCGGCCCCTCCGACCGCCCCTCCTATGGCAGCGGCGATATGGTCATAGCCCATGGCTATGTCCGTCACAAGGGGGCCGAGCACATAAAACGGCGCACCCTTGCAAATCTCTTTCTGCATCTTTATATTCAGCTCCACCTGGTTAAGGGGCACATGGCCCGGGCCCTCTATGATTACCTGTACCCCTGCCTCAAGCGCCCTGTCCCTTAATTTACCAAGGGTTAAAAGCTCGTCTATCTGGGTCCTGTCCGTTGCGTCCGCGAGACATCCGGGCCTGGCGCCGTCTCCGAGGCTCAGGGTAAGGTCGTATCTTCCGGCTATCTCAAGGAGCCTGTCATAGTATTCATAGAGCGGGTTTTCCCTGTCATTGTATATCATCCATTCAACGAGAAACGCCCCGCCGCGGCTGACGATATCAAGTATCCTGCCGTCTTCCCTCAGCGTCTCTATGGTCTTTCTCGTGAGTCCGCAGTGAACGGTTATAAAGTCAACCATGTCTTCGGCATGACCTTCGATGGCATTGAACAGGTCATCAACGCTCATCTTCGCGATCGAGCCTTTTTCCTCGGCCGCCCTGGCCACTGCCTCGTAAATGGGAACCGTCCCGACCGCTATGGAGGACCTGCTGATCAGCATTTTTCTTATTTCTTTAATATGCCCGCCGGTTGAGAGGTCCATCACCGCATCAGCGCCGTATTTTATGAGCACATCAAGTTTTTCCATCTCTTCATCCAGCGACACCCTGTCCCTTGATGTCCCTATATTGGCGTTTATCTTGGTCTTAAGCCCCCTTCCAATGCCCAGGGGCTTTATGTCATGGTGTATATTCCTTGTAATAACCGTAAAGCCGGATGCGATGTCTGCGGAAAGCTGTTCCGGCCCGATCCCTTCCTCGGCCGCCACCTGCTTTACCTCATCCGTGATCACGCCTTTTCTGGCAAGCTCGATCCTTGTATGCCGTAAATTTCTGGTCATAATTTCTCCGTTAATAAAGTTAATTCCTCCGCCTTTTTACGGATGTCGCCCTCTCCCAGTATCCCGGAGATCATTGCCGCGCCGTACGCGCCTGCCGCCTGTACTTCCTTTATTCTGCGGCCTCTTACCCCCCCGATTGCAAAGACCGGGATACCCACCGCCCTGCAGACCCTTTTCAGTGTATCCAGCCCTGCGGGCGGGCCGTATTTCAGTTTCGACGGTGTCCTGTAAACAGGCCCGAGGGTTATAAAATCAGCCCCCCCTTTTTCGGCCTCCCGCGCCTCCTTCAGGGAATGTGTTGAGACACCGATCAGGAGTTTTCTCCCCACCGCGCTTCTGACCGCGTGTGCAGGGATACTCTGCTGTGTAAGATGCACACCGTCCGCGCGCACGGCAAGCGCCACATCAAACCTGTCGTTTATAAAGAGGCGCGCCCCGTATTTTTCCGTCAACGACCTCATCCTGTACGCCAGCTTCAGCAGGTCGCGCGTGCCCAGGTCCTTTTCCCTGAGCTGCACTGCCCTCACCCCGCCGCTTAAGGCCCTCTTGACAGCGGACAGCAGGGTGCGGGTTGCGGGTTGCGCGTTGCGGGTTGCCGGCAACTGCATTCTGTCGGTTACGAGGTACAGTCTGAAGTCTATTGAACGCGGAGCCATAATCCCTCAGCGGCTTCAGGCCGTCTTCAGAGCATTCCCTCTATGGGGCTGCTTGCCGTGGCATAGAGCTTTCTCGGTATCCTGCCTGCCCTGTAAGCCAGCCGGCCTGCTATCACGGCATGCTTCATGGCCATGGCCATTGCCACAGGGTCGTCCGCGCCTGCTATTGCGGTATTAAGCAGCACAGCATCACATCCGAGCTCCATTGCAACCGCTGCATCCGATGCAGTGCCCACACCCGCGTCGACAATAACCGGCGTGGTGGCCTGCTCGAGAATGATTTTTATGTTGTAGGGGTTTCTGATCCCGAGCCCCGAGCCGATGGGCGCTGCAAGCGGCATCACGGCGGCAGCGCCTGCATCCACCAGCCTCCGGGCCATAACAGGGTCGTCATTTGTATACGGGAGAACGATAAACCCCTCTTTGGCCAGTATCTCGGTTGCCTTAAGGAGCCCGGGCGTATCAGGGAAGAGGGTTTTTTCATCCCCTATCACCTCAAGCTTTATGAGGTCCGACACCCCTGCCTCCCGTGCAAGCCTCGAATACCGCAGGGCATCCTCCACTGTGTAGCATCCTGCCGTGTTGGGAAGGATCTTGTATTTCCTGGGGTCAATATAATCAAGGAGGTTCTCCGAGTCCCTGTTGAATATATTTGTCCTCCTGACGGCTACGGTCACCACATCGGCTCCCGAGGCCTCAATGGCCCTTGCGGTCTCTTCAAAATTCCTGTATTTACCGGTACCCACCCAGAGCCTGGATTTGAATTCAATCCCCCTGATTACAAGTTTATCTTCCATGTTTTCTCCTTTTCTGGTAATAGTTCAGCACCCCCTAAGCCCTTCCCGAAGGGGAGGGGGAAGTTATTTCATTCTGCACCCTGACAACTGCACCCTGCACCCTTAACTTTGAACTTTGAACTTTGAACCCGCAACATTAACGAAGCCCTTATCCTCCACCAACAAAGTTCACGATCTCCACGCTGTCGCCGTCCTTGAGCTCATGCGTGTGAAAATCATCCTTCCTGATGATCCTGAGGTTGACCTCAACCGCCACCCTTGCAGGCTCAATCTCCAGGCACTCAAGCAGCCCTTTGACGGTAAGTCCGTCCTTCACCTCGGTTCCGTTGCCGTTAATCGTCAGTTTCATGGTAGTTGCCCTGACAGTTGTACAAGATACAACTTGGCGGAAGACCTTCATCCGCGATTCCTTCAGTTATAACAGGGCACCCCCTCCCCGACCCTCCCCCGTCAAGGGGGAGGGAGAACAGGACTTCATTCTGCACCCTGAACTCTGCACCCTTTATATATGAACGTCCCTTGCACCTGCCTCAATGAGCCTGAATTTATCGGAGAGGCCGTTTGTGCTTTTTATGATTTCCCTTTCCAGGAATGCCCTCAGGCGCTGCCTTACATCCGCGGGCGCGCAGTCCTCCACGTATTCCTTAAGGGACAGCAGGGCGTTTTCACGGCAGAAATTCTTCATGGCCTCGCTCTGCGCGAGATGCCTGAATGTCCCGCCGCTTCTGCCTTCCCTGTAGCAGGCCGTGCACAGGCTCGGCACAAGCCCGAGTTCTGCGATCTTTTCAATCACCTCCTCCAGGCTCCGCTTGTCCCCTGTCTCAAACTGCTCGGTATCACCGCCTTCGACATACCCCCAGGGGCTTGTCTTTGATCCGGCCGAGACCTGAGACGCGCCGGTCAGAAGCAGCCCGTCCCTGAGTTCAGGGGCCTCCCTTGTGGAAATCACGATCCCCACATACGGCAGGGCCAGCCTGTAGATTGCGACGATCTTTTTGAAATCATCGTCCGACACCCTGTATTTCCGGTAGTCCAGCTTCGAGCCCTGCGCGGGCTGGAGCCTCGGGACAGAGATGGTATGGGGGCCGAAGCCGTATTTATTGATCAGCCTGCGGCTGTGGGCAATCAGTGCAGCGACTTCCCAGCGCCAGTCATACAGGCCGAGCAGCACTCCCATCCCAACGTCTTCAAACCCTGCCTCTACAGCCCTGTCCATGACACTGATCCGCCACTCATAATCCGCCTTTGCGCCGGACGGGTGCAACCGCATGTATGACGGCAGATGATATGTCTCCTGAAAGCACTGGTAGACGCCGATACCGCAGGATTTCAGTCTCCTGAAGTCCTCCACGCTCATTGGAGCGGTGTTTGCATGCAGGATGCGAATGGCGGTCCGGCTGTAGATCGCGGCAGCGACCTTTTCAAAGTAATCAATGCCCGTGCGCGCGGGATGCTCGCTTGCAACAAGGAGCAGCCTCCTGTATCCCTTGTCCGCCAGCAGGGATGCCTCTTCAACGGCCTCCTCAACGGACAGGGTCTTGCGCACGGCCTCCCTGTTGCCGGCCCTGAAACCGCAGTAGAGGCAGTTGTTCATGCACTCATTGCTCAGGTAAAGGGGGGCGAACAGGACGATCCTCCTGCCGTACACCTTCTCCTTCACCTTCCCCGCGGCTTCAAAGACCTCTGCCCACATGTCCTCATCCTGCAGCTCCAGGAGGGCGGAGACCTCCGCGAGGGTCAGTACCTGCAGATCAAGGGATTTTGCGATGATGTCCCTGATGCGGGCGGGATCCGTGTCAATACACTGCACTTTCATTTTTCAGCCAAATAAAAAACCGTATTCCCTGGGCGCATATATTCCGGGAATACGGTAAACTCTCTTTATTCCCTTTCCTTCGCCGGTATTATCCGGTTCAGGTTCAGAGGGTCTTCCCGGGTTCCCGGGAACTCTCAGGCTGTGCCTCCCCTAGGGTAATTTAAAGTATACTTCTTCAAAAACGGCTGTGTCAAGCAATGAGGGGCCGTCTTCCACACGGCCCGAGCATGCCATTCAGTTATAACAGGTCACTCCCTCCTCCCCCTTGACAATAATAAACCAGGGCGGGGGGTGAAAGGTTAAGCCAGATTACGAAGGGGATAAGAAGTGTTACTGCCGAGTAAGTAATACCAATATCGCTTTTACTTTAATTGCTGTTTATTTTCATTATGCTTAACGCCGCCATGACTGATAGGCGGAACCGTGTAAAGGTGTTTGTTGCAACAAAGACATCAATTTGTGATCACTTTAAAAAAGGTTCCAGCTCTATAGCCTGTTCAAGTCGATGAATTTGTGTCCCGGCGTGAATTAACGGGGTGAAAGTCCCCTGTACATGAATCCTGTTAATAGGATTAATTGATATTAGCGGAAGTATTAGCCTGAGGCAAGGGCAAAATCGTGAGGAATTCTCTGAAGGAAGCCTGAAGCAAGACTGTGAATCCCGATGAATCGGGAAGCCGCTTGCCGGCGTGGTGTGGGGCTGGAGGAGAAAAAACGGCTACCCGATTATGGCATTGATTTTATCTTCTTAAGCAACTGCTAATTTCTCTTCGTTTTGAATGATTATTTTGGGATCTGGATTTGGAGGTGGAACCGGCAACCCCTGCTCTTTTAACAACTGGACATGCTCTTTCATCCCCCACTTTGCCTTATAGATACAATCTTCAATAGAATGTCCTATCCCTGAAAACCCCTCTAACTCCGGAGAATAAAACCCAAAATAATCAGGCTCTCTTGTAGCTTCAATTACTAATGAATATTCTAACTCTATCATTGTCGCTCCTTTTACTTCTTTTTTATACCTGCCGCTTTTCAGGGGGCTTGGGGGAGTTATCCCCCCAAACCAATAAATTGCTTGATGCCCCGCCTTGTAGGCGGGGAGCTTCACTCAGAATAATTCGCAATACAACACCCGGCAGCCTGCCAGCCCGCTATGCAATGTGACGGGATACTATCTGCAAATGATTTTCATCATCCTGCCGGAACCCTTCTGGAATTCAAACGGCACTCTTGTTATCTCAACATCTATCCCGCTTGACCTGAGAGATACAATTATATCATTTAGATAAGGACACGGCCTTGCATCCAGAGTCGTCAACGGATATATCCTGATCTCTCCCGAACACACGCGCACAAACTCCTTGATACATTCCATGTGGAAATCAAACCCCAGCCGGTCACTGTATAAAAACAGAAAGTGGCTTGAAAGGACAAGTGAAAAATGATTCCCGGGAAACGGCAGGTGAGGAAGCTTCGCGTACCTGTAACGGCCTTCTCTATATCCATCAGTGAAATCCCCGGCAAACAAGTCAAGGGCACTCTCTCTGAGCGCTATGAGATTCTCTATACTCCCGTAGTAATCCCAGTTAAAAAGATGGGTTGCTTCACTGACTTTCTCGTAAATATGTTGTATGTCTTTTCTGCCTTTTTCGATGAGGCTGTTAACATCAGAGCCGAACAGAATATCGCAGGCGGTAACATCAATGCCGGATTTATGCGCCTCTGCCGTAAATGATGCCGACCCCGCAGGGCAGTCCAGCACAGGCCCGTGCCTGAGGGTTTTCTCACAGAGGTCAAACAGGCTTATGTACTCCGCAAAGGTACGCCCGATAAATGCAATGCGGTCTATGTTGAAAGTATTTCTCATTTTTTCGTACACGTAACATTACAGTGGCATAAAAAATATCGCCTGCGGGCAGGAGGTCCTGCCAAATTCGCGCAGGTCGTGTCCGTGTTGAGGAGCACAAGTATTATTGTGGTGTCGACCTCCATCTCATGGAACATGCCTTGAAGCCGTTGATTGTGAAACTAAGTCAGGACCTGTTTCTTATCGTATCGCTCCGCCTGACGGAGGTCTTATAATGGTTAGCCGAAATATCCATGAATAAGTCTATCTCGTGTTCCTGCAATCAATTGCCACGGAACACCCGGGGATTGTATCTTTAATTCTTTTGATAATTTCTTGCTGGCCTCCCCACGATCATTCATGATGGTTCCTTATTCATTTACCGCTCAACTGCCGCATCCCCCCGAGCGAAGCGGAGGGGAGAACGATAAGGGTCTCTTGCCGCTGTGAAGCGCCAGCGTAACAGCGGTCAAGTGCGCACCCACTTATGTACGCCCGGCATGGGCGTGAACTAAAGGGGGTGAGATAACGGCAAAACCGCCGGACTCAAGTCCCCTCTATGTGAACCCTGCTAATGAATTGATATTAGCAGAAGTATTAGCCCAAGGCAAGAGCAAGTTCTCTGGGGGAAGCCTACGGCAAAACTGTGAGCCTGAACCTGTCCCGGACTTGATGCGGGAAACAGGAAACAGCATATAAGGCCGAGTCTGCGGACAAGGTTGGCACCTGTCTGCGTGCACCGCACAGGCAGGCAAGACGACAAAGCCCGGGGTTCCGTTCTGCGGTCATTCTGTAGGGGCGTATGGCGATACGCCCCTACTGTCTCAATGTCAATGAAGAGAAAAGTCAGGTGGCTTTTACCTCGCTTTTTTAGAGGTCTTTGCGAGCTAACGGTGAGACCACCGATTATATTAAGACGCCCACTTTATTGATGGTTTCCGATGAGATTGAACACAGTCACGCAAATATAAGTTAATCAGGTTTTGATATGGAATCCCTGTCTCATCTGCTAACTTTTTAAAATATTCAATAATGTCTACTCCCATCCGAATTGTCACTTGTTTCTTCAATCTCTTGGCATAAGGATTTTTGCGTCCTTTCATTTTTTTGAAATCATATTCTTTTCTCATTTATTCCCTCCCCGATACACCTTTTGCTCTTTCTTTGTTGCTTTTCTTGCGGAAATGATCCTTATTTCAGAATCACTTTCTCTGAAGCAATAACATACAACTAAAATACGAAGACGGTAACTAAGGCCTAACATGAGAAATCTTTCCTCGCTTTCCGAGTGATCAGGATCAAAAAACTCAATGGCATTTTCATCAAAAAAGACGGTCTGAGCTTCTTCAAATGAAATGCCGTGTTTCTTTTGATTGACTTTATTCTTTCGATTGTCCCATGAAAACCCCAGTGGTTCCATAATTACATTGTAAATATATTGTAATTATAATTCAAGGTATTCGGTTGGATTTTTTCATTTATAACCACTGATTACACGATTTTCAAATATTTACGGTAGTGTAGCTGAGTTTTCCCGGAATCGGCAAGAAATTTTTAATTTTGTAAACGAGTTAGTCGGCTATCATGCACTTTGTGATGACAGCCGTTGAACCCGCAAC
>JAADFS010000062.1 GCA_013152795.1 Deferribacteres bacterium | reverse complement strand
CCATACTCACCGGCGGCACAATGATATCCGAAGACCTCGGGATAAAACTCGAAAACATCACCATCGATGACCTCGGAAAGGCGAAGAAGATCACGGTTGACAAGGAAAATACCACAATCGTCGAAGGCGCAGGCGATCCTGAGAAGATCAAGGGACGCGTAAAGCAGATAAAGACACAGATTGAAGAGACGACATCCGACTACGACAGAGAGAAACTGCAGGAACGTCTCGCAAAGATCGTCGGCGGAGTCGCTGTTATCAATGTCGGTGCTGCAACCGAAGTGGAAATGAAAGAGAAGAAGGCACGCGTGGAAGATGCGCTGCACGCCACAAGGGCCGCTGTTGAGGAAGGCATTGTGCCCGGAGGCGGAGTCGCCCTCTTGAGAACCGCGCCGGCACTGGACAAGCTGAAACTCGATGACGAGGACCAGCAGATCGGTGTGGAGATTGTGAAGAGGGCGCTTGAGGAGCCGATCAGGCAGATCATAACCAACGCAGGCCTTGAAAGCTCCGTTATTGTGGAGAATGTAAAAAAGAACGAGAAAACGAGCTTTGGTTTCGATGCCAATGCAGAGGATTACGTGGACATGCTGGAGGCGGGAATAATCGATCCTACAAAGGTTACAAGGTGCGCCCTCCAGAATGCCTCTTCAGTCGCAGCCCTCATGCTGACAACCAGCGTCATGATCACCGATATCCCGGAAGAGTCAAAATCTCCGGAGATGCCCGGCGGCATGGGCGGTATGGGCGGAGGCATGGGAGGTATGTACTAAGAGCAAGCTCCCGCAACATACAGCCATACCGGAAGGGGAGAAGGAGACCGTCCTTCTCCCCTTCTTTGCCTGGTTCAACGTCCGGAGTTTGAGGTTCAGGGATAAATTCATGCAGTGTAAGGGTTTCCCCCCTTGTTTAAAAATATGTTTTGTAATATACTTCATACATATATTATGAAATATATAATTTTAACAGAAGAAGGAAGTATTCATGAAAAACATCTACTTTATAGAAGCAAAATCACCAGGCTCTCATATCTTCAGCAGAACGGCCCTGCCGCGGCTGGGCTCAGTCCTTTTGGGCACCATACTGAAAAAGAAGGGCTATAACGTAAAGGTATTTATCGAGGATATCGCGCCCCCTGCATGGAACATGCTGGAGGACGCCGATCTTATCTGCATTTCATCCATTACATCCACTGCAACACGTGCATTCCAGATAGCAGACAGGTACAGAAAGGCCGGGATCCCGGTCGCCATCGGCGGGCCGCACTCCACATTCCTGCCTGACGAAAGCCTCGAGCACGCAGACTTTGTCATACGAGGCGAAGGCGAAGAGACGCTGATCGAGCTTATCGAGCATTTCGAGACAGGCAGGCAGCTTGAGACGATAAAGGGACTGTCCTTTAAAAACAGCAGGCAGGAGACGGTTCACAATCCGGGCAGGGATCTCCTCAAAGACCTCGATGCCTCGCCGGTTCCCGATTTCAGCCTTGTTTACAAATGGGAGGAAAAGGCCAAGGTCGTGCCTATCGCCACATCAAGGGGCTGCCCCTTTGCGTGCAGGTTCTGCTCGGTGATCCCCATGTTCGGCAGGCAATACCGGTTCAAGTCAATCGACCGCATACTGGATGAGATCAGGGCTGCGGCGCCGCAGAAGCGCCACGTGTTCTTCATAGATGATAATTTTGCCGCAAACAAGAAAAGGACCAAGACATTACTGAGGGCCCTCATAGACAACAATATAAAGATCGAGTGGAGCGCACAGGTGCGCACCGATGTAGCCAATGATCCCGAGCTGCTTGAACTTATGGAGAAATCGGGATGTTTTGCCGTCTTTATAGGCTTTGAATCCATCAACCCCAAGACCCTGTCCCTCTACAACAAGAGCCAGGGGCTTGAAGATATTGAAAATTCCATAAGGGCGGTGAAAAGCCATTCAATAAACATACACGGAATGTTCGTCCTGGGCTCTGACACGGATGACATCGACACGATCAGAAACACCGAGAAGTTTGCAAAGAGACTGGACATAGATTCAATCCAGTTCATGATGCTGACTCCGCTGCCCGGAACACCGGTATTTGAAGACCTGAAAAATTCCGGACGCCTCATTCATACGGACTGGAGCAAGTACGACGCCCACCATGCGGTATTTGAGCCGAAACTGATGACGGCCTTTGAGCTGCATGTCGAGACACTGAGGGCCATGGCCAAGTTTTACTCCTGGCCGGCCATTCTACGCAACCTGTGGAGGTTTGATTTCTACTACGCCGTTGTCGGCCTGTATGCCAAGAGGTCTGCAAAGAAGGCCATGGCGGGGGCGCGGCATTATGTCGATCAACTGAAAGACCTGATAACCGACGAATTCGACAGAAGGACGGACAGGCTGAGGGAGTTCTTTCAGCAGAGACAGGGCAAGTCAAAGAAAATCATCCTCAATACCACGGCCCTTGAGAAGAACGAGTCCCGCTTTTTCTCAACATTCCTCACCAAGCTCGACAGGAATCTGATCGTTAAGAAAGAAGAGTTCAGGGTCAACAAGAACGCCCTTTCCATCACCCCGCTCGTCGAACGCCTGAAAACCAAGCACCATCAGGGCATGCAGCAGTTGTCCGATCTCTATGAGAAGTATAAGGACAGGATGGACTCCATCAAGGTAATCAATATGGAGTCAATCTCGCTTTACAGGACGTGCGTAAACATCGGCCTGCTGCTCAACGTAAATACCAAGAAGATCCGCAAGGCCTACGAGCAGGCGATCAAGAGCATAGGCGGCGATGCATTTGAATGCAACCTCGTCCTTGTAATGGTTGAAGATTAAAAAATCGGAATGCGGGGCCGGCGGTTACTGTTTCTTTTCAGAATCCGCCGGCTCCTTTTCCTTGTCTTCCTTGCTGCGGATAGAGACGTCCCTTACGAAATCGGCACACTTTATATCTTTACCGCTTATAGAGAACTTTTTCTGGCAGGTGGCCCTCCAGGCGCATAAAATACATATATCTTCAGACATCTTTACCTCCCTGAGTGGAATTTTCGTAACAGTTCAGCCGTATTCATTATACATCATCAGGCCGATATTTACCTCGCGTTCATATCCGGCGTTTTATGAAGCAGGAAACCCAGTACCGTGCCGAAGTTCGATGCAATGCCGCCTTTTGCATTTATTATAAAGATTTTCCGGTTTATATGGAACAACTCCTTTTTTATTCTCTCCACCGGTATATGGTTTTTATATCGTCTCTGAAGCGCATCCTCAAACATGGGCACGATCTTGTCCTTCATACGGAGCTCGGTATCAACAAAAAACACCGACATGTCCGGTGCAAGGTCTTCCACGCGTTTCAGGAATGCGGCGATTTCCTTATCATAAATCTGTTTGGGAGGCGATGACTTGATTTCCATATAAACTATCAGAGATTCAACCCTGGCTATAAGGTCGTAATCGCCTCCGATGTCGGGCCTTCTGAATTTCACACCCCATAGTGTCTCGGCCTGAAACTCCCTTTCGATCAATCCTGCGACAAACCACTCGAGGGTCGCGCCGAAACTCCTGATGGGCCGCTTTTTAAGGCGGTAGCGGCTATCAAAGGACTCCGCGAGACCGGCCCTGAGCAGGAAATCGATGTATTGCGATGAGACCTGCCTTGTTGCGTATCTGGATACCTTTTCGGCGGAGAAGGAATCCTGATGTTTTATGACATCCCGCAGAAACAGCCTGAAGGAGTATTTTTTCAGCTTCTCAAAGAATTCCTCCGCATATTTCTTCTCGGGCACCAGCAGGTCGTCCCTCGGCTCTTTCTTGTAAACAGTGAATCCCCTGCACTTGAGCATGGTCTCAAGAGAAGGCGAGAGTCCGGAAATAATGCTGCGGAGGCGCCTGATTTCGGATTTGAGGAACCTTATTTCATCGTCCTTGCCAACGTTCATGGGAAACCTTACCTTAACCTTACAGTGGCATAAAAACATCGCCTGCGGGCAGGAGAGCCTGCCGGAAAAGCTTTATCTGCGATTCCTTAAGGAAATATTCCGCACAGCATATTGACATCTTTTGGAACTTCACTCTCCGTTACTTCCAGCAATAAAGAGTTATTTCCGATATCCCATCGCTTTATAAAGGTTTTACGGCAGGCTCTCCTGCCTGTTTATGCAATATTAAGGTTAACAGTGGTATAAAATACCGCCGGCGGGGGCGGCGGGGGGTGCCGATGGGGGATTTTACCGCTTTGCGCGTTTGTTTTTAATATGTTTCATCAGCCTGTTCCGGTCAAGGGCGTTCAGCACGTCTTTCTTCTCAAGCCATCCCCTCCTTGCCATCCTCACCCCGTAGTGCATAAAGTCAAACTGGAAGTCTGTATGCGCATCCGTGTTGACCGCCATGCATATACCCATCTCCCTCGCCTTTTTGATATGTATATCGTTGAGGTCGAGCCTGAGGGGATGGGCGTTTATCTCCAGTACCGTGCCTGTCTCTTTTGCAGTTTTCAGTACCTCCTCCATGTCAATGTCATAGGCATCCCTCTCCCCGATAAGCCTTCCTGTCGGATGGGCGATGATTGTCACACAGGGGTTTTTCATCGCGGATACGAGACGGCCTGTCAACTGCCTGCGTGACTGGCGGAAACCGGAGTGTATGGATGCAATCACCATGTCAAGCTTTTCCAGAACCTCGTCTGGATAATCCAGCGCCCCGTCACTCCTTATGTCCACCTCCACCCCTGAAAGCAGCTTAATCCTCTCCGACTTTCTGTTGAAATCCTTTATCTCCTTGTTCTGTTGGAGAATCTGCTCGATACTCATTCCCCGGGCGACTCCGAGACCCTTTGAGTGGTCGGTCACCGCAATGTATTCGTAACCTTTCTTTTCCGCAATGCCTGCAAGCTCCTGAATGCTGTGGCTTCCATCGCTGTAATTCGAATGCACATGAAGGTCACCTTTTATATCACCGGTATCCACAAGCCGCGGCAGTGCGTTCTCAAGCGCCGCCTCTATCTCTCCGGCATCCTCTCTTATTTCAGGCGGAATGAAAGGCAGTCCGAGTATTTTGAAAACGTCGGATTCACGCCTGCCCCCGAGTTTTTTTCCTGTCCTGACATCGAAGATGCCGTATTCATTTATCTTGAGTCCCTTTTTTACCGCGAGTTCGCGTATCCTTATGTTATGTGCCCTGCTCCCTGTAAAATAAGCCAGGGCCGAGCCGAAGGAATCCTCGCTGACCACCCTTAAATCCACCTGTATGCCTTCCCCGGTCACTATGCTGGACTTTGTCGGTCCCTTCATGAGCACCTCTCTGGCAAGGGGAAGATGAACAAATACATCCATCACCTTCTCCGGGTCCCTGGATGTTGAGAGTATGTCAATATCCTTTATGGTATCTTTCCACCGCCTGAGGCTGCCGGCGGCGACCAGTTCCCTGACCGGGGATCTCTTCCGCAGTTCGCTCATTATTTCCTCGGCAACAGGCAGGACACGTCCGAGGGGAAAACGCCCGGAGTGTCTCTTGATCATCGCGATACCCCTGAGGATATTCTCCTCCGTGCGCTCCTTTATGCCGGGAAGACCTTTCAGCCTGCCTTCCTCCGCATACCGCTGGAGGTCATCGATACTTTTTATCTTGAGCTTCTCAAAAAGGAGCATCGCGGTTCTCGGGCCCAAGCCGGGCACTGATAAAATCTCCGCAAGACCTGGCGGCGCTTCTTTCTTCAGTTCCTCGTAGAATTTCAGCGTGCCTGTGGTGACGTATTCGCGGATTTTCTCTGCAAGGTCAGCGCCTATGCCGGGGATCTTCAGAAGTTCCTTCTCATGCATCGCCGCAACATCCCTTGTGAGCCCGTCGATATTCCGGGCGGCCCTCCTGTAAGCCCTGATCCTGAAAGGGTTTTCGCCCTTTATCTCAAGGATGTCGGCTATTTCATTGAATATCCTGGCGACTTCCTGGTTACGCATAATAAAAGTATACCATCCTGTTGAGGGTCTATCCAGCTATGGCCAGCGGAGTGTCGGAAAGGCTTTATCTGCGATACCTGCAACTTCCGGTGGGTCGTGTTGCCCGTGACAGTAAAAGGCCAAAGCCCAGACACGGACAGAGGAACATATTATATTCGCCTTATAACCCCTGAATCGTGAAACCGGAACAATCTTTCCCGGTAGGCCTTCCTGCCAGTCTTGCAACATTAAGGGTCGGTTTCTATATAAATGTTATTTAAGTTCAACTCCATGCCATGGACAGAATTTCCATGCACCGTTCAACTTTTCTCCATCTACTGGACATGTTTTCTCTGGAAGGAGCGAACCTAACGGTAATCTCCATTTAAATTCTTTTTTGCCCAATTTGACCGAAAAGGCTCCTTCTCTTTTAGCATCTGCGATGTCTTGTCTATTTTTGTTTTTAGACGGGAATATAAAGAACTGCATGTTTTGTCCCATTGGTCCAAGTATGTTAGAAAGAACGGGCCTAAACATTGACAAAAAATTTTTAGTGTCGGCATCGATTTCATCACTACTCAACGGCCTATAGTGGACACCTTGGCTATCTATAAGCTGTATACTGTTTCGGATAGTTTCTTCAGATTTGTATGTAACCCCTCCCAACGGCCCGATTTTTCCATCTATGACCATAATAATCATGTAATGTCGAAGAACGCCGAGAACCCTTTCAATCTGAGCTTCCGTCATTGTGGCGCGTTGTGCAAAATTAACCCGCCAGAATTCTTCAGGAAGCCACCAAATTATTGTTACCTCATCGGGTTTCTCCGAGGTCTTTTGAATCTCCTGCATTAGTGCATTGAGATTTACCTTTTTGGCTTCTTTAAATCCCCTTTGAACAACATATCCTTTACCTTTATCATAATGTTCATTATTAGCCGCGACCAACTGTTGTTCTTGATAATTCCTTGCATTTTTCGGAGCAGATGCACACCCTAAAATGATAAGACATGTCAAGATTGAAACTACAAACTTTATGGTTATTATTCCGTCCTTCATTCCCCCTGCCTCCTTTCTCTACCAAGTATGACAGCCCGCCGAGCGAACACCTATATCACAAATATCACAAAAAATACAAACAACGTGAAAGAAACTTGAAAACCATAACCTACTGCAACCTGAAAAGTCACCATAGTCTGCATTCACTGTACTCTGTGTACGTCGGCAATGTGCATGAACTAACGGGGTAAAACATCGGCTGAAGAGCCCATGTCAAGCCCCTTGTACATAAACCGTAACTGATATTATTTATGTTATCAAAAGTACCGGCCCAACACAAGGGAAAATAAGATGTTTTTTTGCCGCTGTAAGGAAAAGACAATAATACTTTTTACACTTATCCTTACAGTGGGGGGTGCGTAAAAATACCGATAGCGGGCAGGAGAGCCTGCCGGAAAAGCTTTATCTGCGA
>JAADFS010000061.1 GCA_013152795.1 Deferribacteres bacterium | reverse complement strand
CTTTAAATTCTCCAGATGCATTATGCACCCGGGGCAGGATGTTACGACCACATCAGCGGATGTATTTAAGATGTTTTCAATCTTCTTTCTCCCGATACTCTCGGATATCTCCCTGAAATGCAGGCTGAAAAATCCTGCAAACCCGCAGCACTCGCCCGCATGCCTCATTTCGGTAAATTCAACACCCCCGATGCCCCTGAGAATCCGTCTCGGCTCCTCCCGCACGCCGAGTCCGAAGTTGAGATGGCACGGGTCGTGGTATGTCATCTTCGCGGGCTGGATCTCAAGGCCTGAAACAATCCCGGAATTCACAAGAAACTCGTTGACATCCATTAAATTTGAAATGCTATCCCCTGCAAGAACCGGATACTGCCGCCTTATAACCATCGTACACGTGGGACACAGGCTTATTACGGCCTCGGCACGCACCCTGTTGAAGTGTTCGATATTCTTTCGTGCAAGTGCAGCGGCTTCGCGTTCCAGGCCGAATGCCCTGAAGGGCGCGCCGCAGCAGGATTCGCCCCTGAATACGACCACCTCATATCCTTTTGAGACCAGAACCGCGCACAGGGCGCTCCCGATATCCGGATAAAAATAATTCACGCTGCACCCTGCAAACACGGCCACCCTGCCCGTCCGTTTTATGCTCTTGTAGACCTGGATGCCGTTCTTAAACGGCTTTGATGCCACCTCCGGGATATTATATGCGGCCATCCCCGCCCTGTGAAGGGGCCTGTAAAGCAACCGGCGGTATGCCCTTAACAGGGAAAAGGCCATATCCGGCCTTGATACAGAGCGCTTCAGCGCGGCCCTCAGGAAGCGGCCTTTCCTGTAGGAGCGCCTGAGCGCGGCCCTGCCCTGATAAATCACCTCGGTTATATCGATTCCGCGGGGGCAGAGGTCCCTGCATGCCCCGCAGAGCATGCAACTGAATATCTTTTCCGCAAGGTTTCCGCCTGGAGCGAGACGCCTTGTGCCGAGTCCGCCCAGCAGGGCCACCCTCCCCCTCGCCCCCATGGTCTCGTTGTATGTGGTCAGATAGGTGGGGCATAATGCCTTGCATGCCCCGCAGCGCACGCATTTTGAGGCTTCCCTATAAAAAGACGCGTTGTCCATCAAGCATTATTCCAGCACCTCGTTTGCGCTTCCGCTCCTGAAACCCTGCAGGTCAAGGGTGACATATCTGAAGCCGAGAGACCTGAGAAAATCCGTTATTTCCTTCCTGGCCGGCTCCCGCGTCAATTCCGGGAACTCTTCAGGAGGCGCCTCTATCCTTGCGACCCCGGAATGGCTCCTTACGCGGAACTCCTTTATCCCGAATTTCTTTATGAACGCTTCGGCCCTGCCGACCATCTCAAGCCCCTCGGGTGTGATCTTCTGCCCGTACGGAAAACGTGAGGAAAGGCATGGTGTCGCGGGCTTGTCCCATGTGGGCAGTCCGAGGGTGCGGGACAGTTCCCTGATCTCATCCTTGCCCAGGCCGGCATCAAGCAGCGGGCTCCTGACGCCGGCCTCTGCGGCAGCGCGCCTTCCGGGACGCCAGTCCGCGGCATCATCCGCATTAGTGCCGTCAAGGATATAATGAATATCCTCCCTGAGGGCTATTTCCCTGAGCCTGCTGAAAAGTTCCTTCTTGCAGTAGTAACACCTGTCGGGAGGGTTATCCGTATAATTCCTGTCATCAAGCTCCCGCGTATCTATTACCCTGTGGGTTACACCGAGGGAGTCCGCCATTTCCACCGCAAAAGACAGCTCCTCCTGCGGAAGGCTGCCGGACCTGCCGGTCACTGCAATGACCCCCCTGAGCCCGGACATAGCGGCGGCCTTCAGGAGAAACGTGCTGTCAACACCGCCGGAGAAGGCGATAATGACCCTGTCCATCTGTTTCAGACTTTGCCTGAGCCTGCTGAACTTGTCGTCTGGTGTCATGAGCTTACAATGGCATAAAATATCGCCAGCGAGGTAGGAGAGCCTGCCGGAAAAGCTTTATCTGCGATTCCTTCAGGGAATACTTTGCACAGCATATTGACGTCTTTTGGAATTTCACCTTCCGTTACTTCCTGCAACAAAGACTCATTTCCAATATCTCATCGCTTTATAAAGGTTTTCCGGCAGGCTCTCCTGCCTGTTTATGCAACATTAAGGATGATCGTCAGAGAGTGGCTACTTCGTAGTATTCCTGGTGAAAACTCTTGTCGGCCTTCACTATGATCTTGAAACCGTTCTCCCTTTCGATCGCTTCAATTCCCTCGCGCTCATCATCATAGATCAGGTCCGCCACCTGGGAATTCGCGGTGATCATTATCTTGCAGTTTTTCTTTGTCTGTGCGATCCTTCTTAATTCCATGAAAATCTCGTAGCACACTGTTGCGGGCGATTTCACAAAGCCCTTGCCGTCACAGTAAGGGCACGGCTCGCACAATACCCTCTCGAGGCTCTCCCTCACCCGCTTTCTCGTCATCTGTATGAGGCCGAGTTCAGATACCTCCAGTATCGTGCATTTCGCCCTGTCCTTGCTCATCGCCTCCTGGAACACTGAAAACAGCTTCTGCCTGTTCTCCTCCTTTTCCATGTCTATGAAGTCGATTATGATAATGCCGCCGAGATTCCTGAGCCTTATCTGGTAGGCGATCTCCTTGACGGCTTCCATGTTGGTCTTGAATATAGTGTCCTCAAGAGAGGCCTTGCCCACAAACTTGCCTGTATTGACGTCTATCGATGTCAGGGCCTCTGTCTGGTCTATAATGATGTTCCCGCCGGACTTGAGCCATACGCGCTTGCCCAGGGCCTTCGGGATTTCCAGTTCAATGCCGTAGGCGTCAAAGATCGGTTCAGTCCCCTCGTAGAATTCTATCTTTGAGGCCAGCTTCGGGAAGTACGTATTAACGAATTCCACGAGCTTGTTGTACTCCTGCTTCGAATCTATTATGAGCTTTTCGATTTCGTGGCTCAGGAGGTCGCGGACGCTTCTCAGGGCAATGTCAAGGTCGCTGTAGAGCAGGTGGGGCGCATGCACCCTTTCCTTTTTCTTCTGTATGTTGTCCCACAGCAGCATCAGGTAATCAATGTCTTTCTTCAGGTCCTCTTCTGTGCATCCCTCGCTTGCGGTTCTGATAATAAAGCCGAAGTTCTTGGGCTTGAGATCGCTTATAAGGTCCTTGAGCCTTGTCCTCTCGGCTTCATCGAGTATCTTTCTTGATACGCCGATATGCTCGACCCCGGGCATCAGCACGAGGTATCTGCCCGGAAGGGTGATATACGAGGTCACCCTCGCCCCCTTGGAGCCTATCGAGTCCTTGGAGACCTGGACAAACACATCCTCACCTTCCTGCAGCATATCCTCGATCGGGAGATTGATGGGCACACTCTCTTCAAGGTCTTCGCCGAAAATGGAGTAATCAAAGCCGGACAGCACATCCGCTGCATGCAGGAAGGCCGCCTTTTCAAGCCCTATATCGACAAATGCGGACTGCATCCCGGGCAGTATCTTGACCACCTTACCCTTGTAGACATTGCCCACAAGACTGGCGTCCTTTTTCCTCTCGATATACAGCTCGGACAGTTGGGTGTTGCTCTCAAGCAGCGCCACCCGTGTCTGTTCGGGCGTTACGTTAATGATAATCTTTCCAGCCAATGCCTCTTCCCCTTACAGTGGCATAAGAATACCGATAGCGGGCAGGAGAGCCTGCCGGAAAAGCTTTATCTGCGATTCCTTTAGTTGTAACAGCTCAGCCCCCTCCCAACGGGAGGGGGGACTTGTTTCTTCCTGCACCCTTAACTCCGAACTTTGAACTTTGAACTGCGAACTTTGTTCACCGGAACTCTCCTGCCTGTTTATGCAACATCAGGTTTTAATACTATTATACCCAAAGACCCGTCCTTTTGATTAATGCCGACTGTATCTCCTCATCATCCGCCCCGAGCATCTCCCTTAATACCTCCTGCAGCCTCGCCTTCACGCCGGGGGTATCAACGAGCATAAGCCGCAGCGTGTCGCCCTTGATTTCAGCCTTTTCCACGACGGGCCTTATGTCCACGGTTTTATTGTTATCCCTTGACACCGGCCGGCTTTGACTGTCCATGAAAGCATCTATGTGTTTCCGCCGTGCAGTGTCAATCCTTATTTCGTATTCATAACGCGAGAAGATATTACTCAGTGCCTTTTCGCTCATGCCGATCAGGGCCGCACCGAGAATCTCAAGCCCCTCAGGAAGCCTGCTGTTCAGCATGGTTATAAAATCCGCTGGCTTCAGCGGGACTGTCAGCTCTATATCGAAAAACTCGTTCAGCCCTTCAACGCCCACCGGAAGCGCGGGCCCGAAGGATATCTTCGGATGCGGATGAAACCCCGCAGAGTATGCTACAGGGATGGATGCCCTCCTTACCGCCCTTAATACGGCCGTCATCAGCTCGCTGTGTGAAAGGTAGCGCATGTCGCCTGTCTTGGAAAACCTGACCCTCATCCTGCACGCCGGAGGTTGCGGGGGGCGGGGGACGGGTTGCGGGTTGGTGGAGGTTGCGGGTTGCGTGTCAGGGGTTGGGGGTTGCCGCTTTGGGCCGTTACATTCAAGGCCGCAGGCGCAGCAGGCGGTCATGCAGTCGGAAGAGGTCTTTCCCTGCAGGGCCCGCTGGTATTCGGATTTCATGAACTCTTTGGTGATTCCCGTATCAATGAAATCCCAGGGCAGGTCTTCGCCCGGCTCGAATGCACGCGAGGCATACTCCTGGAGATCAATGCCCGTCTCTTCAGAGGCGCGTACCCACCGGTCAAAATCAAACAGCTCGGCCCATCCGTCAAAACGGCATCCAAGCCTCCAGGCCGCCTCCAGCAGCAGGGCCCCCTGCCTGTCGGCCCTTGAGAAGACCGCCTCCAGCAGGCTGTGCTCAACATGCTGGCCCTTGAAATTGATGCCCCTTTTCCTGAACGCCCTCCTGATGTAATCCTGTTTTTCCCGCAGCTCCTGCATGGGCGCCTGCCCCGTCCATTGGAAAGGGGTATGGGCCTTGGGGACAAATGCCGAAATGCCGGCATTGATATTCACCCGCCTGCCGGTTATCTCCCTGCCCTTTTTCAATGCCCTTACCGCCATGTCTATCAGACCGTTGATGTCCGTCATGGTCTCTGTGGGAAGGCCCGTCATGAAATAGAGCTTCAGGTTGTGCCAGCCCTCTGCAAAGAGCTGTTCAAGGGTCTCTTCGTATTCCTCATCCGTAAAGTCCTTGTTTATCACCTCCCTGAGCCTGCCGGTGCCGGCCTCGGGGGCGATCGTAAATCCTGTCTTGCGCACACTCTTTATCTCTTCAAGCAGTTCCCTGTTTATCGAACCCACCCTCAGGGACGGCAGCGAGACGGATGTGTGCCTGCCCCTGCACAGCCTGTTGAACCCCCTGACCAGGGGGAGGAGGCTGCTGTAGTCACCTGTACTGAGGGACGTGAAGGATATCTCCTCATAGCCGGTGTTCAGAATACACTTCTCAGACAGGGACAGGACCTTTTCGAGCGATCTCTCCCTTACCGGCCTGTAGATCATCCCCGCCTGGCAGAACCGGCACCCCTTTGCACATCCCCTCGCTATCTCGACCACCGCCCGGTCGTGTACAATTGAGGTATAAGGCAGCACCGGCGCATCAGGGAAGGCGGCATCATCCAGGTCTTTAATGATTCTCCTTTTGATCCTCTGTTTATTGACATCATGAACCGCGGGGACATAAACCCCTTCCACCCTGGAGAGGCCCTTCAGCAGGGTTTCCTTTCCGCCGCCGCCTGAGAAGACCGACAGTATCTCCTTTATGACCTCTTCGCCGTCGCCGATCACAAATGCGTCTATAAAAGGCTCAAGGGGCAGGGGATTCACTGCACACGGACCGCCGGCAATGACAACGGGATAATCATCCCCCCTGTCCCCGGATTTAACGGGTATGCCTCCCAGATCAAGCATGTTCAGTATGTTCGTGTATGAAAGCTCATACTGGAGGGTGAATCCCAGTATATCAAAGTCCCTTAACGGCCTCCTGCTTTCAAGTGAAGCGAGGGGGATGCCGTTCCGCCTGAGATACGATTCAAAGTCCGTCCACGGCGCATAGACCCTCTCGGCGGATGCGTAAGGGATGCTGTTTATGATTGAATAAAGAATCCTGAGCCCGAGATGCGACATCCCGATCTCGTAAGTATCGGGGAAACACAGCGCGACCTTTACACCGCCCTCTTTGCGGATCACATTGATTTCACTGTCGATATACCTGCCGGGTTTTCTGAACAGAGCAAAATTTACAGACATTTTTCATTATCCCACAGCAATTTGCCGAAAAGCAATTTACCGTTCGTTGAGGATTACAATTACTTCCTGTGGTTTAAGGGTATCAGAATTGCCGGGTGTCCGTGGATTTAAACTTCAGGCACCGGATACCCGATGAGCGGTAAACAACAGTTGAAGGCATCTGCCTGGATTTGAAATTCATGGCCCTGCATCCCCGCGGGAACCTCTCATCCCACGTGACATAAAAATGAACGCATTTAAAGCAACTGATCCTTTCCTTTTTCATCATCCGACAGATATAACCTTACGAGTGGCATATAAAACATCGCCTGCGGGCAAGGGAGGCTGCTGGTTTTACGGCGGACTGCCTTGCCCGCTTTATGTAACATTAAGGTTTAATGGCACTTAATGATTGCAGCAAGCCTGTCCAGAAAGCCGACCTGTCCTTTCGACAGCTTCTTCCTGGCCTCTTCCAGTTCAAACCACTGCGCCCTGTCCACCTCCGGATATTCCCTGAACTTTCCGGAGTTTCTGGGCCACTCAATCCTGAAGGTGTTGCTGACGACCTTTGTTTCATCTATATCCTTCTGAAGCGCCCATACATGCACTGTTTTTCCGCTCGGCTGCTTCAACTCTCCCAGTCCGATGAATTCACCGTCCACATCATAGCCGGTCTCTTCCTTGAATTCTCTCTTGGCGGCCTCCAGCGGGGGTTCTTCCGTAAAAATCCCCTTGGGTATCGACCATGCCCCGGCGTCCTTCTTCGCCCAGAAGGGCCCGCCGGGATGAACAAGCAGCACTTCCAGCTTCTTGTCCCTGAACCTGAACAGCAGAATGCCGGCACTGTGTGCACCCATCGTTTTGTCCTCCTGTCCGGTCTTATGATAACCTTACAGTGGCATAAAAACATCGCCGCGTTTATACAACATTAAGGATAATTCTAACACAGGCTCATTGCCCGGCTCCAATTGACCATAGTCTGCCGTGCCCGTATTAACCTTACAGTGGCATAAAAACATCGCCTGCGGGCAGGAGAGCCTGCCGGAAAAGCTTTATCTGCGATACCTTAAGGAAATACTCTGCACAGCATATTGACATCTTTTGGAACTTCACTCTCCGTTACTTCCTGCAATAAAGAGTTATTTCCAATATCCCATCGCTTTATAAAGGTTTTACGGCAGGCT